>JANMCS010000491.1:0-3732 GCA_031361405.1 Betaproteobacteria bacterium | reverse complement strand
GGACGGCCAGGTGCGCGCGAGTTCGGGCGAGAGCGTGCAGCACGCGCTGCTGAAGATCATGGAGGGTTCGCAGGTAAAGCTCGCGTCGGGCAAGTATGTCGACACCACCAACATCCTCTTCATCTGCGGCGGGGCGTTCGTCGGACTGGAAGACATCATCAAGTCGCAGACGCACGGTTACGGCTTCATCGCCACGTCGAAGGGCGATGACCAGAAGATCCTCGACCGTCTCAACACGCGGGTGAAGCCCACCGATCTTTTCACGTACGGCCTCATTCCCGAGTTCACCGGCCGGTTGCCGATCATCGCCCGCTTCCAGGACCTGACGCGCGACATGCTGGTGCGGATCATGAACGAGCCGCGCGACGCGCTTTACCAGCAGTTCCGCGACATCTTCCGTATCGAGGGCGTGGAGCTTGATGTCAAACCACGCGTGTTCGAGCAGATCGCCGAGCTGGCGCTTGAATACAAGACGGGTGCGCGCAGCCTGCGCGGCATCTTCGAGGAGTTGATCACGCCGGTGCTGTATGCCATTCCGGATCATCCGGAAATTCGCCGCGTCACGATCGCGTCGCTCTTCAACGAGCCGCTCTACGAACGCGACGCGCCGGTCGCCGGCGGCGCAGCTGCACCGGCCTGATGTATCCGGCGCCGCACTGACACAGGTCGCGCGGATAATGCCGGTTGCCGCAATTGCGAGGTCCCTGCCATGTCCGGTCTCAATCCCACGCACGATCCCCTGCTCAGAAGTTTTCTGGCAAGCGCCAACGATGGCGCAACGGATTTTCCGATCCAGAACCTGCCGTTCGGCATCTTCAGCACCGCGGCTTCGCCGCAACCGCGCGCCGGCGTGGCGATCGGCGACCAGATCGTTGACCTGGTCGCGCTGGCCGCGGCGGGGCTGTTGCGCACGGCGCCGCATGCGGTTTGGAACGAGCCCGCGCTGAATACGTTCATCGCGCTGGGACGCGACACGTGGCGCGCCACGCGCGCGCGGCTATCCGAGTTGCTCCGCGCCGGTCCCGGTCCCTTGAGCGATGACGCCACGCTGCGCGAATGGACGCTGGTGCCGCAACGCGACGCCACGATGCACATGCCCGTGGTGGTACCGGGCTACACCGACTTCTATTCGTCGAAGGAACACGCAACCAATGTCGGGTCGATGTTTCGCGATCCGAAGAATGCGCTGCTGCCCAACTGGCTCGAGATTCCCATCGGCTACAACGGTAGGGCAAGTTCCGTGGTCGTCAGCGGCACGCCGGTGCGGCGGCCGCTGGGCCAACTGAAGGTGCCGGACGCCGCGCGGCCGGAATTGGCGCCTTGCCGCAAGCTCGACCTCGAACTCGAGACGGGCTTCATCATCGGGCAGGGCAACGCGCTGGGCGAACCCATTGCCGCGGCGGATGCCGAAGCGCATATCTTCGGCATGGTGCTGCTGAATGACTGGAGCGCGCGCGACATCCAGCAATGGGAATACGTGCCGCTCGGACCATTCAACAGCAAGACCTTCGCCACGTCGATCTCGCCTTGGCTGGTGACGATGGAGGCGCTTGAACCCTTTCGCGTGGCGGGGCCTGCGCAGGATCCGCCGCCGCTGGCTTACCTGCAACACCGCGGCAACCACGCCTTCGACATTCATCTCGACGTCACGCTGCGGCCGCAGGCAGCGCGTGCAGGCACGACGATCTGCCGCACCAATTTTCGCGGCATGTACTGGAGCATGGCGCAGCAACTCGTGCATCACACCAGCGGCGGGTGCAACACGCGCGTGGGCGACCTCATGGGGTCGGGCACGATCAGCGGACCCACGCCCGATTCGCGCGGCAGCCTGCTCGAGATCACGTGGAACGGCACAACGCCGCTGACGGTGGAAGGCGGCACGCGCACGTTTCTCGAGGATGGCGACGAAGTCACGCTGCGCGGCTGGTGCCAGGGCGACGGCTATCGCGTGGGCTTCGGCCAGGTCAGCGGCAACATCCTGCCGGCGCTGCCGGCGCCGGCCGCTAGTCCCCGGGGTTGAAACCTGGGCGGGGCATCGCCATCTGCCGCCCATGCCCCTCGATTCTCCCCGGTCGGTGCCCCCGGCGCATGACCCCAATCCGGACGCGGTGCTGCTCGACGCGTATTCGCATGCCGTAACCAGCGCCGTCGATGCGGTGGCGCCTGCCGTTGCGCATGTGCGCGTGGAGCGCGACGGGGGGCAGAGGGCTCCGGGTCGGGCTTCCTGATCACGCCGGACGGCTATCTCGTCACCAATAGTCATGTAATCGCCGGCGCCAGGGCGCTGGAAGTCACGCTTGCCGATGGCCGCATCGCCACGGCGCAGATCGTCGGCGACGACCCCGATTCCGACCTGGCGGTGTTGAAGGTCGCGGCCGACGATCTCGCATGGAGCCGCTTCGGTGATTCGTCCACGTTGCGCGTGGGGCAGGTGGCCATCGCGATCGGCAGTCCGCTTGGTTTCCAGCACACGGTCACCGCCGGCATCGTCAGCGCGCTGGGCCGCTCGATGCGCGCGCAGACCGGGCGCCTGCTCGACAACGTGCTGCAGACCGACGCGTCGCTCAATCCCGGCAACTCCGGCGGACCGCTGGTCGACGCGCGCGGCGCGGTGATTGGCGTCAATACCGCGGTGATCCGCGCGGCGCAGGGCATCTGCTTCGCGATCGCTTCGAGCACCGCGGAGCACGTGGCCGCGGCGCTGATCCGCGATGGGCGAGTGCGCCGCGCGCGCCTCGGCATGGGCGGCCAGACCTTCGCATTGCCGCGGCGAATCGTGCGCCACTTCGAACTGCCGCGCGAATCCGGTGTACGTGTCGACACCGTCGAGAAGGGCTCGCCGGCGGCGCAGGGCGGCCTGCAGCGCGGCGACGTGATCGTGGCCATTGGCGGCGTGCCCGTGCCCGACATGGACGCGCTGCAGCGGGTGCTGGCCGTGGGCGCGATCGCGCGCACGTTGGTGCTGACGGTGCTGCGTCGCGACCGCACGCTGGCGCTGGCGGTCACCCCCGCCGAGTCGTTGCCGCCACCCCGCTGAAGGCAGGGGCGGCGGCCCGGCTTGGCAGCGTCCCGGGTCCTGTGCAACAATCAATCCAACTTAATTGCATCAAGGTGTACAACGATGCTGGACCGTGACGGCTATCGCCCGAACGTCGCCATCGTGATCGTCAACGGCAGGAACCAGGTTTTTTGGGGCAAAAGGATCCGCGAACACTCGTGGCAATTTCCGCAAGGTGGCATCAACTCCGGTGAAACGCCCGAACAGGCGATGTACCGGGAGTTGCACGAGGAAGTCGGACTCGAAGGCCAGCACGTCAAGGTTCTTGGACGTACGCGCGAATGGCTTCGATACGATGTACCGCAGCACTGGATCAAGCGTGAATGGCGCGGCAGTTACCGCGGCCAGAAACAGATCTGGTACCTGCTGCGCCTGGTCGGGCGCGACAACGACGTGCGGCTGCGCGCCTCCGATCATCCGGAGTTCGACGCGTGGCGCTGGCACGACTACTGGATTCCGCTGGATTCCGTGATCGAGTTCAAGCGCGAGTCGTATCGGCGGGCATTGCTCGAGCTCGAGCGCTTCCTGCATGCCAAGTCGCAGACGCGGCGGCAGCGCCTCTTTGGCCTGCAGCACCCGGAAATGCCGGAGTCGTACGCCGAGCCGCCGCGCACGGCGTCGCTGGACGGGGCGTAGAGCGATGTGATTTGGATTGCGTTGTAGGCGAGGCTTCA
>JANMCS010000479.1:0-7201 GCA_031361405.1 Betaproteobacteria bacterium | reverse complement strand
AACCACGGCAACTACATCGTGAGTCTCGGCAACGTCTGCCGCTGGCTCGCGCGCGAAGCGGAAGCACTGGGTGTGGAAATCTACCCCGGGTTTCCTGCCGCCGAAATTCTCTACGATGACCATGGCGCGGTCCGTGGCGTGGCCACCGGCGACATGGGCGTGGCGCACGACGGCACGCACAAAGCGGACTACCAGCCCGGCATGGAGCTGCTCGCCAAGTACACGCTGTTCGCGGAAGGCGCGCGCGGCTCACTGGCGCAGGAACTGATGGGCAGGTTCAACCTGCGCGACGGCATCGATCCGCAAAAATACGGCATCGGCCTGAAGGAGCTGTGGCAGGTGGCCCCGGACCGCCATCATCCGGGCCTGGTCATCCACACGCAGGGCTGGCCGCTGGCGTCCGATACCGGCGGCGGTTCGTTCATGTATCACCTGGACGACGGCACCGTGGCGGTGGGCTTCGTCGTGCACCTCAATTACGACAATCCGCATCTGTCGCCCTACGACGAGTTCCAGCGCTTCAAGACGCACCCGGCCATTCGCGGCACCTTCGAAGGCGGCAAGCGGCTGGCGTATGGTGCGCGCGCGATCAACGAAGGCGGCCTGCAGTCGGTGCCGAAGCTCACGTTTGCCGGCGGTGCGCTGATCGGCTGCGCCGCCGGTTTCGTCAACCTGCCGCGCATCAAGGGCAGCCACAATGCGATGAAGACCGGCATGCTGGCCGCGGAAGCCGCGTTCGCCGCGCTGGGCGCCGGCCGGGCCCACGACGAGCTCGCGAGCTACGCGGAATCATGGCGCAAGTCCTGGGTGTACAAGGACCTCTACAAGGTGCGCAACGTGAAGCCGGGGCTGCAGTGGGGCATGGTGCTCGGCAGCATGCATGCCGGCGCGCACATGTGGCTGAACGACCTGGGCCTGGGTGCGCTGGTGCCGTGGACCTTGCGCCATGCCAAGGCCGATCACGAGTCGCTGCAGCCCGCAGCGCAGATGCCGCGCATCGACTATCCCAAGTACGACGGGGTGCTGAGCTTCGACAAGCTGTCGTCGGTATTCCTGTCCAACACCAATCACGTCGAAGACCAGCCGGTGCATCTGCAGTTGCGCAATCCCGCCATTCCCGTCGATGTGAATCTGAAGCTCTACGACGGGCCCGAGGCTCGCTACTGCCCCGCCGGCGTGTACGAATTCGTGCCCGATGAAAGCGCGGGCGGCGACGCGCGCCGGCTGCAGATCAACGCGCAGAACTGCGTGCACTGCAAGACCTGCGACATCAAGGACCCCCGGCAGAACATCCACTGGGTGACGCCCGAAGGCGGCGGCGGACCCAACTACACGAGCATGTAGCGACTCAATCGTTCCATAGCCACGCGGCACCGCGGACCCCGCTCGAATCGCCAAAGGCGTGGCGCACGAGGCGCGTGTCCACGCGATCGGAAAAGACCCACGGCCCCCATTGCGCGGGCACGTTGGCATAGAGGCGGTCGATGTTCGACAGGCCACCACCCAGCACGATCACGTCCGGGTCGAGCAGGTTGATCACGTGGGCCAGCGCGCGCGCCAGGCGTTCTTCGTAGCGCGCAAGCGTGGCGGTGGCCGCGCTCTCGCCTGTCGCCGCGGCAGCAACAATCGCCTCGGCGCTCGCCGTACCTGGCTGGCGCAGTCCGTGGTCACGCGCCAGCGCGGGGCCGGACAGCCACGTCTCGATGCAGCCATCGCGGCCGCAGAAGCAAGGTGCACCGGGACGCTCGTCATCGCGCGGCCATGGCAACGGATTGTGTCCCCACTCACCGGCGATCGCATTCGGCCCGTCGAGCACATGGCCCCCAACAACGATGCCGGCACCCACACCCGTACCCAGGATCACGCCGAAGACCACGTGGGCGCCTGCGCCCGCCCCGTCGACCGCCTCGGACAGCGCAAAGCAATTGGCATCGTTGGTGATGCGCACCGGGCGCGCGAGCGCAGTGGCAAGGTCTCGCGCAATCGGCTGGCCGTTGAGACAGACCGAGTTCGAGCCTCGTAACAGGCCCGTGGCGCGCGATATCGATCCGGGCGTGCCCACGCCGACGCTGGCCGCGCCGGATGCCAGGCCAAGGTCGCGCTCGGCGGCGCCAACCAGCTGCGCCACGACCGCAAGGGTGCCCGCGTAATCATCACGCGGCGTCGGCGCGCGCCGCTTCCAGCGCAGTGCGCCATCGGCGCTCAGCGCCACGACTTCGATCTTGGTGCCGCCAAGATCCACGCCCAATCGAATTTCCCGGACCATCGCGCGCGCCACTCCCTTCCTATGCGTTGAGCTGTCGAAGTTGACCCCCTCCCCGCGATGCCCGAATATTACAGTCTGCTTCGCTTCGTCAAATCCGTCGCCGGGGCGGCGGCACCAGGGGGTTCGCAATGCAACGAATTGGTCGTCACCTCGCCGCCGTCGGCGCCATTGCCATGCTCGGCGCGACCACCGCGGCCGCACAGCAGCTCAACGTGATCTGTCCGGTGCAGGCCGAGTGGTGCACGCTCGCCGCGACGGAATTCGAGAAGGACACCGGCATCAAGGTCGCGATGACGTTGAAGGGATCCGGCGAATCGTTCGCGCAGATCTCGGCGGAGAAAGCCAATCCCAAGCTCGACCTCTGGTTCGGCGGCACTGGCGACCCGCACCTGCAGGCGGCCGAACTCGGCCTCACCGACGAGTACAAGTCGCCGTTGCTCGCGCAGCTGCAGCCGTGGGCGCAGCGGCAGGCCGAACAGTCCAAATACCGCACCGTGGGCCTGTACCTCGGCGTGCTCGGCATCGGGTACAACACCGACCTGCTGGCCAAACGCAAGTTCGCGGCACCTGCCTGCTGGAAGGACCTGATCAAGCCGGAGTTTGCCAACGAAGTGCAGATGGCCAATCCCAACGCGTCGGGAACCGCCTACACCGCCATCGCCACGATCGTGCAGGTGTTCGGCGAGGACGAGGCCTTCAAATTCCTGAAGGCCCTTCATCGCAACATCAACAACTATCCACGTTCCGGCGTCGGCCCCATCAAGGCCGTCGCGCGCGGCGAAACGCTGGTCAGCATCTCGTTCATCCACGACGTCGTCACTGAAGCGCAGGCCGGCTTTCCGGTCCGTGGCGTGGCGCCGTGCGAAGGCACGGGCTACGAGATCGGCTCGATGTCGATCGTCAAGGGCGCGCGCAATCTCGACAACGCGAAGAAATTCTACGACTGGGCGCTGACGCCGAAGGCGCAGGCGCTCGCGGCGCAGTCGAAGCAATTCCAGATTCCGTCCAACGTCGGCACGCCGGTGTCGCCGTTGTCGCCGAAGATGGCCGACATCAAGCTCATCAACTACGACTTTGCCAAGTACGGCCAGTCCGCCGAACGCAAACGCCTGCTTGAAAAGTGGGACAAGGAAGTGGGAGCCATTGCCAAGTGATCAAACGCCTGCTGCCTTCCCTTGCCGTCGCGTTGCTGGCATGCCTGCCCGCGCTCGCCACCGCGCAACTCAATCTCTACTGCAGCTCGCCCAACACCGCGTGGTGCCAGGGCATGGCCGTCGGCTTCGAAAAGGCCACCGGTACCACGGTCGCCGTGATCCAGAAAGCCACCGGCGAAATGCTGGCGCAGATCAAGGCCGAAAAGGCCAATCCCAAGGGTGACGTCTGGTGGGCGGGTCCGGCCGACAGCTACCTGCAGGCGGCGGACGAAGGCCTGCTGGAGGAATACCGGTCGCCCAACGTCGCCGCGCTCTACGACTGGGCACAGCGGCTGAACGACATCTCGAAGAATCGCGTCAGCGGCGTCTACGGCGGCATCCTGGCGCTGGGGTACAACACCGAGATCGGCGACAAGAAGAAACTGCCCGTCGTGAAGTGCTGGAAGGATCTGGTCGACCCCGTCTACAAGAACGAGATCATGCTGGGCAACCCGTCCACGTCAGGCACCGCGTACCTGATGCTGGCGTCACTGATCCAGATCATGGGCGAGGACGAGGCGTTCCGCTACATGGCGGCGGTGCATCGCAATGTGTCGAGCTATGCCCGTTCGGGCATCGGCCCGATGACCGCCATCTCGCGTGGCGAAATCTACATGGGCAGCACGGTGTTGCACGGCGTCATCAATGAAATCGTGCGGGGCTTCCCGGTGCTGCCGGTGCTGCCCTGCGAAGGCGTGGGCTACGAAATCGGTTCCGTCGCCGTCATCAAGGGCGCGCGCAACCTCGATGCCGCGAAAAAATTCCTCGACTGGTCGCTCACCCCCGAGGCCCAGAAGATCGGGCTGGACGTCAAGGAATTTGCCATCCCGACCAATCGCGCGGTCGCGCTGCCGCCGCAGGTACCGAAGCTCACCGACATCAAGGTCATCAACTACGACTTCGCGAAGTTCGGGGCCAGCGACATGCGCCGCCGCCTGCTCGAGCGCTGGGAAAAGGAAGTCAACGCGACACCGCGATGAGCGACCACCGCCGCGCGCTGATCGGCTGGCTGCTCTGCGGCGCCGTCGGGTTCCTGGTGGTGCCATGGTATGCGTTGCAGGACACGGTGCTGGGCGTGGTCTGGCTCCGTACGTGGGGCCGCCAGGACAATGCGCCGGCGCTGCTGCAGGTTGTCGCCTATGGCCGCACGTGGCTGGCGCCGCTCGGCGTGCTGCTGCTGGCTGCGGCGGGCCTGTTGCTTCCCTCGCTGTCACCACGGGTGCGAGCCAACGGGTTGCTGGCCATCGGCGCGGCCGGGTTCATCTGGTTTTTCGCGCAAGGCTTTGCGATCGTTCCCGCCGGTTGGGCCTTCCCCATCCTGACTGACACGTTCGGCGCGATTGCGGGCAAGCAATACGGCATGGGCCTCGGTGCCGCGTTGGTCTGCATCGCGTTCGGCATGATGTTTTCGCTCGGGCTGGCGGGTCGCGGCTTCTTCAAGGGCGATGCCTTCGTCGCCAGCTGCGTCGTGTCGGTCGGCGTGCTGGTGGCGGTGTTCACGTTCTTTCCCGTGTTCAAGATCCTCGTGCAGGCGCTGGAAAATTCCGATGGTGCATTCTCGCTGCCGGCATTCTTCGCGCGCCTCTTCACCCAGAAGATCTGGGGTGTCGGGTGCATCGTCGGCAACACGCGCTGCGGCGTCGCGTGGAACACGCTGATCCTGGCGCTGCTATGCGCCATCAGTTGCACGGCGCTGGGCCTGGCCTTTGCGCTGATCGCCACCCGCACCGCGTTTCCGTACAAGAAGTTGCTGCGCGTGCTGTCGGTGCTGCCGATCATCACGCCGCCGTTCGTGATCGGCCTGGGCCTCATCCTGCTGTTCGGCCGGTCCGGCCTCGTCAACCAGTTCCTGGAATGGGCCTTCGCCGTCGAGCCCACGCGCTGGATCTACGGCATACAGGGCGTACTGGTCGCGCAGATTTTTGCGTTCACGCCCATTTCGTTCCTGGTACTGATCGGCGTCGTCGAAGGCGTGTCGCCGTCGCTGGAAGAAGCGGCGCAAACGTTGCGCGCCGATCGCTGGCGCACGCTGCTCGACGTCTCGCTGCCGTTGATGCGCCCCGGTCTCGCCAATGCCTTCCTGATCACCTTCATCGAATCGATCGCGGATTTCGGCAATCCGATCCTGCTGGGCGGTAACTTCGGCGTGCTGTCCACCGAAATATTCTTCTCCGTCGTCGGCGCGCAACTCGACCAGGGCCGCGCCGCCACGCTCGGCATCGTGCTGCTGGTGATGGCGCTGGGCGCGTTCTTCCTGCAGCGACGCCTGCTGGGGCGGAAGGTGTACACCGCGATGTCCGGCAAGGGCGACTCGGGCCTGCCGATCCGGCTGCCCGCCGGCGCGCGCCGCCTGTGCTACGGCATCGCGCTGCCGTGGGCGGCGTTGACGGTGATCATCTATGCAATGGCGCTGGCCGGTGGCTTCGTCGAGACGTGGGGCCGCGACTATTCGTTCACGCTGAAACACTACGTGAAGGCGTTCGGCGTCGAGTGGGGCGCGCACGGCATCATCTGGGCGGGTGCGGCGTGGAACTCCTTCTGGACCACGGTGAAGCTGTCCGCCATCGCCGCCCCGCTTACGGCCATCCTCGGCATCCTGGCCGCCTACCTGCTCACGCGCCAGAAATTTGTCGGGCAAGCCACGTTCGAGTTCGGCACGATGCTGTCCTTCGCCGTACCGGGCACTGTGATCGGCGTCTCCTACATCCTGGCGTTCAACGTGCCGCCGATCGAGATGACGGGCACCGCAATCATCCTCGTCATCTGCAACATCTTCCGCAATATGCCGGTGGGCGTGCGCGCGGGCATGGCGTCGATGACCCAGATCGACAAGAGCCTCGACGAGGCGTCGACCACGCTCGGCGCGCGCGGTTCGACCACGCTGCGGCTGGTGTTGCTGCCGCTGCTGAAGCCCGCGGTGATCGCCGCGCTGGTCTACAGCTTCGTCCGCGCGATGACCACCGTATCCGCCGTGATCTTCCTCGTGTCGGCGGAATACGAATGGGCGACCACGTACATCATCAATCGCGTGGTCAACGGCGATTACGGCGTGGCCATCGCCTATTGCTCGGTGTTGATCGTGCTGATGCTGGTCGTGATCTGGCTGATACAACGACTGGTAGGCGAGCGGCGCCTCGGACGTCGCGGCATCGCCGCTGCGCCCGCGGGCGGCGTCGGCCAGGTGGGCGGAATGGCGGCATGAACATCAGCCGATTGGCGCGCCTCCCGCTCGTCCGCATCCCCGCGCGCGCGCGTATCGACCATTGCAAAGGTTCGCCATGAAAGCCGCTTCGATCGAATTCCGCAACGTCAGCAAGCTGTACGGCGATGTCGCCGCGGTGCGCGACATTTCCTTCTCCATCGAGGCCGGCAAGCTGGTGACGCTGCTCGGGCCCTCCGGTTGCGGCAAGACCACCACGCTGCGCCTCATCGCGGGCCTCGAGTTGCCCACCCGCGGCTCGATTCACATCGGCGGCATCGACGTGTCGCAAACCGCGGCGTCGGAACGCGATGTGTCGATGGTGTTCCAGAGCTATGCGCTGTTCCCGCACATGAGCGTGCTGGAGAACGTGCGCTACGGACTCATCGTCGCGAAGATGCCGAAGAAGGAAGCGGACGAACGCGGCCGCGCCGCATTGGTCACCGTGGGCCTGCAGGGGTTTGACGAGCGCCTGCCCTCGGAGTTGTCCGGCGGCCAGCAGCAGCGGGTGGCGGTGGCCCGCGCGCTGGTGCTGGAGCCCTC
>JANMCS010000395.1:0-4469 GCA_031361405.1 Betaproteobacteria bacterium | reverse complement strand
CAAGCGCACGCGCGAGTCGCTGGCGCATGTGCTGTGTGAGAGCTGCCCCACCTGCCACGGCCGCGGCCAGCTCAAGACGGCGCAGACGATCTGCTACGAAATCCTGCGCGAGATCGTGCGCGAGTCGAAGCAGTTCAACGCCCGCGGGTTCCGTATCCTGGCCGCGCAGTCGGTGATCGACATGTTCCTCGAGGAAGAGTCGCAGAGCCTCGCGCAACTGGGCGACTTCATCGCCAAGCCGATCTCGCTGCAGGTGGAAACGCTGTACACGCAGGAGCAGTACGACATCGTGCTGATCTGACGGACGCGCCCATGGGCCTCTGGACCCGTCTCAAAGCCTACATTGCGCAGCTGTTCGGCGGCGCGCCGGTACCCGGCCATTTCGAAACGGGGTCGAAGTTTGCAGTCGGCGGATGGGTCGGTGTCGCGCCGCATGTGTGGCCCAGCCGCGACTACCTCGTCTATCTGCCGCCGCGGCGCTGGTTGTGGAAGCGCGCGCCGCTGCTGGTGATGTGCCATGGCTGCAAGCAGACACCCGAAGAATTCGCGCAGGGCACGCGCGTGGCGGAGCTGGCCGATCGGCTGGGCTGCGTCGTGCTGCTGCCGCGGCAGAAGGACACGGCCAATGCGTGGGGCTGCTGGAACTGGTTCGATGCCCGCACGGCCGCCGGCCACGGCGAGACCGCGATCATCGCCGCGCAGATCCGCAGCGTCAGCCGCCGCTATCGCATCGATCGCAAGCGCGTCGTGGTCGCGGGCATCTCCGCCGGCGGCGCGATCGCCGCGGCGCTGGGGGTGCGCTATCCGCGCTTGGTGAGCGGCGTCGCCGTGCACTCCGGGTTGGCGTGCGGCGCCGCCACGTCGGCGCTCTCGGCGCTGCAGGTGATGCAGCGCGGACCGGCAACCGACGTCGAGCGCATCGGCCTTGCCGCGCGCGACAAGGCCGGCACGGCGCGCCTGCAGGTGCCGCTACTGGCCATTCACGGCGAGGGGGATCGCGTGGTGGCCGCGTCCAATACCACCGCCCTGGTGCGGCAATACCTGGCCTTGAACGGATTTCCGGCTGCCGTCGACCTGCCGCCCCCGACGACCGAGCAAAAACGAACGCTGGCTGACGGACGCCGCGAAACCGTACGCGAGTGGAAACGCGACGGGCAACTGGTGGCGCGTCACGTGTCCGTATCGGGACTGGGCCACGCCTGGAGCGGCGGCGATGCGACGCTTGCGTATAACGACGCCGGCGCACCGGATGCCACCGCAATGGTCGGCGCCTTCCTCGCCGATGGATTATCCTGACGGTTCAGGGCACGAGGAGACTTCGCGATGGCCACATCCGGCATGAATCATTTCACCGTGTTGACCGATGACGTGCCGGGCACGGTGGCGTTCTACGCGCAATTTCTCGGGCTCGCGGACGGCGCGCGGCCTGATCTCGGCTTTCCCGGCGCGTGGCTCTACGCGGGCAACGCCGCGATCCTGCACGTCGTCGGCGGCAAGCCGCGCGAGCAGTTGCGTCCCGGCGTGATCGACCACATGGCCTTCAGCGCCACCGGCCTCGCGGATATGATCGCGACGCTGGAATCGGCCAGCATCAAGTATGCATGCCGCCAGCAGACCGGCACGAACATCTGGCAGGTGTTTTTCTTCGATCCCAACGGAGCGCGCGTCGAGCTCGATTTTTCGCCGGACGAAACGCTCGCGCGATGAACCCGCTGCAGGTCGAGCCCGATCACCTGGTCGTCGCCGCGCTGACGATGCGCGATGGCTGCGATTGGGTCGAGAATACGCTCGGTGTGCGGCCGCAGCCCGGCGGCAAGCATGTGCAGATGGGCACGCACAACGGCCTGTTGTCGCTGGGCCCGCGCTTTTACCTCGAAGTGATTGCCGTCGATCCAGAGGCATCGTCACCGGGGCGCCCGCGCTGGTTCGACCTGGACGAGCCGCGGATGAGGGCGGATCTCGCCGAAGGGCCGACGCTGGTGCACTGGGTGGCCCGCACGCGCGACATCGGTGAGGCGCATGCGCGCATGCCGGCGCTGGGCGCCGTGCTGCCGATGGCGCGCGGCGATTTTCGCTGGCAGATCACGGTGCCTGCCGACGGGCATCGCCCGGGACGCGGGCTGGTGCCCTCGCTGATCCAATGGTCGGGCGCGCGCCATCCCACCGACCTGCTGCCGGATTCGGGATTGCGTCTCGTGGCCATCGCCGGCGAACATCCGGAGCCGGCGACCGTTCGCGCCCAACTCGGCACGCTCGGGCTGTCGGAACTCTTCAAGGTGACGTACGGCAAATCGCCGCGCGTGGCGGCGATGATTCGCACGTCCACAGGGATCGCCACGCTGTAGATGCGCCTGTAGGCGAGGCTTCAGCCTCGCGGGTTCGATGCACGCATTGACCATGCGAGGCTAAAGCCTCGTCTACACAGCGGTCCGAGATGTGCTATCCCAACGCGCCGCGCGCGGCCACGGGCCAGACGCACTCGACCCGCTCGCCGCGCATGCCCACGATCCAGTCGTAGAGATTGACGGTGGGATCGCAATGGCCGGGCACAAGCCATACACGATCGCCGATGCGCGGCGTGGCCTGTGCCGGATCCACCTGCAGCACACCGTGTTCATCGGATGCCTTGACGTATTCGAGGCCGGCTGCCGCGTGCACCAGCGGCAGGCCCGAGTCGAACGCCAGCGCCTTCAATCCCGCATCGACGATTGCGCGTTCCGGTGTCGGCGTGCTCATCACCGTCGCGAGCACGTACAGGCTCTGCTCGAAATGATGCTGATCGGGCGCCAGCGCGTTGCGGCCGTAGTCGGCATCCATGAAGATGTAGGAACCCGGCTGCAGCTCCGTATAGATGCCGCTGTCGCGCTCGAGCTGCCACGTGCCGGTGCCGGCACCCGTCACCACGGGACAAGCGATCCCCGCGCGCTCGATCATCTGCTTCGTCTTCAGTGCCTGCGCGCTCGCCTGTGCGATGGCCATGATGCGCTCGTCCGGCGTGCGCAGGTGCTGCGCGCCACCCTGATACGCATGGAGCCCGCGAAATGCCAACCCCGGCAGCGCCGCGACGGCACGCGCGAGTGCGACCGCGGGTTCGCCCGGCGGCACGCCGCAACGGCGCGCGCCGACATCGATCTCGACATAGATGTGCAGCGTGCCGCCGGCCATCACCGCGGCGGCGGACAGGTCCGGCAGTACCGCCGGATGGTCGACGAGTACGCCGACGGTGGCGGCTTGCGCGAGTTCGGCCAGACGCACCATCTTGCCGGGCGCGACGACCTCGTTGGTGAGCAGCACGTTGGCGATGCCCGCGGCGACGAACACCGCGGCCTCGTCCACCTTCTGGCAGCAGATGCCGATGGCGCCGCGCGCGATCTGCGCCTTGGCGATGTCGGGACACTTGTGCGATTTGGCGTGGGGACGCAAGGCGAGGCCCGAGCCGCGCACCACATCTGCCATCAGGTCGAGGTTGTGCTCGAACACATCGAGGTCGACGACCAGCGCGGGCGTCTCGACGGCGGCCAGCATGTCGCCAAGGCGGGCGGGGATGCGTTGCATCAGCGACTCACTCCAGCTTCATTGCAGCGTTCAACCATGTTCGTAACCAGCCGCCTTCGACGCCGGGGCTTCAACCCGGCGAACAATCACCGGCGCATGGCGCAATGCGTTCCAGAGTCCCGCCAGGTGCATGCCCTGCACCAGCAGCGACTTCGCCACCATGAGCACGATCCGGCCGATGTCACGCACGGGCCGGAAATGACTCGCCCGTGCGTCCGGGTGATAGATCGTCGCAATCGGTACGGCGATGCTGCGATAGCCGAGCTGCGCGGCGCGGATCAGCATCTCGCTCTCCAGCGTGAAGGCCGCGCCACGATCATGGCGAACCTGTACGCGCCGCAGCAGCGTCACCGGATAGACGCGCTGGCCCGACTGTGAATCCGCAATGGGATACCCCGCTGCCCATGAAATCCAGAAATCCGCAAAGCGATTGGCAAAGCGCCGGGCCAGCGGCGCCTTGTGCCGGTCGGTCAGCCGTGCTCCGATCACGATGCTGCCCGGATTGGCACAGGCGGCCCGGGCGAGCACTTCGACATCGGCCGGAAGGTGCTGTCCATCGCCATCAAGCGTTGCGACGAAGTCGGGATCGTATTCGAGCGCTGTGCGAAATCCGTCCCACAGCGAGGCCGCCTTGCCCTGATTTTCCGGATGCCTGAGCACGACCGACGGCAGCCCTGCCAGCAATTCGCCCGTACCGTCGGTGGAACCATCATCAACCACGATGACGATCGTGGTCTGCGCGAGCGCCTGCTGCACGATGGCGTGAATCGTCGTGGCCTCGTTGTACGCGGGAATGACGATGGCCAGCCGCATCACATCATGCCGCCGTTGACCGACAGCACCTGGCCCGAAATATAGGACGCTGCATCGGAGGTCAAAAAGGCCACCAGATCGGCCACTTCTTCCGGCGTGCC
>JANMCS010000369.1:0-3299 GCA_031361405.1 Betaproteobacteria bacterium | reverse complement strand
ACGAGGGGCACCTTGAGCCCGACTTGGCGCGCCGCAGTCACGACACCCGTCGCGATCACGTCGCACTTCATGATGCCGCCGAAGATGTTGACGAGGATCGCCTTTAGCCCCGGATGCTTCAGCATGATCTTGAACGCCTCGGTGACCTTTTCCGCGGTCGCCCCACCACCGACGTCGAGGAAGTTCGCGGGCTCGCCGCCGTAGAGCTTGATCGTGTCCATCGTCGCCATCGCGAGACCCGCGCCATTGACGAGACAGCCGATGTTGCCGTCGAGCGAAATATAGGAGAGGTCGAATTTCGACGCCGCAATCTCGGCAGGATCCTCTTCATCGAGATCGCGCATCTCGACGATCTCCGGATGCCGATACAGGGCATTGGAATCGAAATTGAGCTTGGCGTCGAGCGCGATCACCTTGCCGTCGCCGGTCACCACCAGCGGGTTGATCTCCGCCAGCGATGCGTCGGTGTCGTGAAACGCCTTGTACAGTCCCTGCAGCACCGCGCGTGCCTGCGACACGGAGCCGTCAGGCACGCCGATCTGCTTCGCAACGCCGTCCGCCTGCGCGTCGGTCAGTCCGGTAGCCGGATCGATGAATATCGTGTGGATCTTTTCCGGCGTGTTCGCGGCTACGGCCTCGATGTCCATGCCGCCTTCGGAACTGGCCATCAACGCGACGCGCTGCGTTCCGCGGTCGACGACCATGCCGACGTAGAGTTCCTGCTTGATGTCCGCGCCTTCTTCGACCAGCAGTCGCCGCACTTTCTGGCCGCCCGGGCCGGTCTGATGCGTTATCAACTGCATGCCGAGAATCTCGCTCGCGCGCTGTTTCACTTCATCCAGCGATTTCGCGACCTTGACGCCGCCACCCTTACCTCGGCCGCCGGCGTGGATTTGCGCCTTGACCACCCAAACCTTGCCACCCAGCGACTGCGCTGCCTTGACGGCCTCGTCGACTGAGAATGCCGGAATGCCGCGCGGAACCGGCATGCCGAATTTGCGGAAAATTTCCTTGCCCTGATATTCGTGGATCTTCAAGTCAACTCCCTTGGGGGATCTCGCGATACCACTTGGGGTAATACTCGCGAACCGTGTCGGTAGTGGTCAGCAGCGCATGGCAATGGTCGAGCTGGAACGGCTTGCCTTCGCCCTCGTCTTCGCGCACAAGTCCGGCAAAGGTCTGCACGGCGGCGGTAGGCAGAAAAGAGAGCATTTCGGTCAGGTGCGTGCAACCTTGCACGCCACCCACCACGTCGTGCAGCTGCTTGCGAAAGCCCTTGATCAGATTGGCGCCGAGCAGCTTCTGGTACGCGGGGCCGATCCGGTTGCAGGCGCCCGGATAGGGCATGCCGTCGGTGACGGCTTCGATGGCGCGGATCACGTACGTGCGGTCGATGGTGACGCGAATCCACATGTCGTGGACTGCCTCACGCGCGGGCCGCACGCCGGTCAGCAGTTCGAAATCGTGGTCCTTGGCATCGACGATGTGCGCTTCGATGTCGAACAGACCATCTTCGCGGCGAAATCCATCATAGGTCAGTGTGCGGCGGTGCAGCCGCTCGCGCGTCACGGTGGGCGTAGATAGCGGCATGGGCGGACGGAATCGGGGACGAGGGTTGCCGGTATTGGCGGGCAACCCGGTTGCGAACGGCTAAAATAGCCCACGAGCGACGATTTTACGCCGCGGCGACGATTCGGGGCAACCGGAGGGATTCCATGCCGTACATCATCGCCCTCGACCAGGGGACGACCAGTTCGCGCGCCATCGTGTTCGACCACGCCGGTGTCATACGGGGCGTCGCGCAGCGGGAATTCCACCAGATCTTTCCGCAACCGGGCTGGGTGGAGCACGATGCAACGGAAATCTGGGCAAGCCAATCCGGCGTTCTGCATGAGGCGCTGGCCATGGCAGGCGCCGGCGCGCGGGACATCGCGGCCATCGGCATCACCAATCAGCGGGAGACCACGGTGGTCTGGGACCGCGCCACCGGCCGGCCGATCGCCAATGCCATCGTCTGGCAGGATCGGCGCACGGCGCCGCTATGCGACCAACTGCGCGAGGCCGGCCATGCTCCGCTGTTCGCGCGCAAGACCGGGCTCGTGCTGGACGCCTATTTTTCCGGCACCAAGCTCAAATGGCTGCTGGACAACGTCGCGGGCGCGCGGGCGCGGGCGCAACGCGGAGAGCTCGCATTCGGCACCATCGACACGTGGCTCATCTGGCAGCTCACCGGCGGTCGCGTGCATTGCACCGACCCATCGAACGCGAGCCGCACGCTACTCTTCGACATTCATACCGGCGCCTGGGACGACGAGTTGCTGGCGCTCCTCGACGTGCCGCGTTCGCTGCTGCCGCGGGTCGTCCCGTCGAGCGGCGTTTGCGGAAACGCGGCAATCGACGGCGTGGATATTCCCGTTGCGGGCATCGCCGGCGATCAGCAGGCCGCGTTGTTCGGGCAGGCCTGCCTGTCTCCAGGGATGGCCAAGAATACCTATGGCACCGGATGCTTCCTGTTGCTCAATACCGGACAGCAGGCGGTAACTTCGCGCAACAACCTGTTGACGACCGTTGCCTGGCAGCGCGACGGCGTGACCGACTATGCGCTGGAAGGCAGCGTGTTCATCGGGGGCGCAGTCGTGCAATGGTTGCGCGACGGCCTGAAGATCATCCGCACCGCCACGGAGGTCGAAGCGCTCGCCGAAAGCGTTTCGGACAACGGCGGCGTCTATCTGGTGCCCGCATTCGCCGGCCTCGGCGCGCCGCACTGGGACGCCTACGCGCGTGGCGCGATTTTCGGCTTGACGCGTGGCGCCACCGGCGCCCACATCGCACGCGCCGCGCTCGAGGCCATCGCCTTCCAGAGCGCCGACGTGCTCGCGGCGATGGAGAAGGATGCCGGCATCACACTCAAGGAGCTTCGCGTGGACGGCGGCGCGACAGCCAACAACCTGCTGCTGCAGTTCCAGGCCGACATACTCGGCGTGCCCGTCGTGCGGTCCAAAGTGCGCGAAACGACCGCGCTCGGCGCGGCCTACCTCGCAGGACTTGCGGTCGGTTACTGGAAGGGCACGGACGACATAGCCGCCCATTGGCAGGCCGACCGGATATTCGAGCCGGCGATGCCGCGCGACCGCGCCGCGGCGCTTCGCGCGGGTTGGGAAAAGGCCATTTCGCGCGCGAAGGCGTGGGCGTGAACCTGTTGAGCAGTTCCTGACTTTTAAGAGTATTTGCTGAACTCGTGACCCTGAATTCCTCGTAGTCGTCGTTCCCGCGAAGGCGGGAACCCAGTGTCTTTTGAC
>JANMCS010000360.1:0-5163 GCA_031361405.1 Betaproteobacteria bacterium | reverse complement strand
TAGCCGATCATCGCCGGGCGCCCGCGCATCCACGAAATCGAGCCGAGGTTGATGATGGCGCCGCCACCCGCTGCAGCCATGCCGGGCGCCACGGCCTGCGCCGCGAACACGTGATGACGCAGGTTGATCGCCTGATTTTCGTCCCAGTAGGCGGGTGTCACGTCCTCCAGCTTGTGCCGGTCGTCGCGCGCCGCGTTGTTGAGCAGCACGCGGATCGGCCCCCAGTCACGCTGCACATCCGCAATGGCCGCCTGCAGCGCGGGGATGTCGCGGACATCGCAATGCGCGTAGCGCACGTGCTGCGCGCCAAGCTGGGCCACGAGTGCCTGCGACGGCGTGTCCGCGATGTCGATGAACGCGACGCGGCAGCCCTGCTCGGCGAAGCGTGCAACAAACGCCGCGCCGATGCCCGAACCGCCACCGGAGACGAACACCGTTCGTCCGGCGAGATCGGGATACGTGACGTGCGCGGTGCTCACAGGCGTGGTTCCTCCGGCGCTGCAACGTGGATGCCTGCCGGCGCGCATATGCGAACGCGGCGGCGGCTGCTGAAGCCATGGATTTTAAGACAAGTCTTCTATATCATCTAGATCACATATATGAATTATCGTCGAACCGACAAGTCCTGTCCAGTACCTTCGGACCCTGCTACGCGGCGCGGGCAGGCGCCCGTGAGGGAGGGGACGGCTTGACCCCCGTGCAGGAATCGCCCGTCGCCGACGCCGGTCCGCCATCCCCGCTGTCCCGTGCCGGCATGCGCCGGGCGTCGTCTGCCGTGAAAGCGCAGACGAACGCAATGCGAGCCACCTTCGCCCCGATGCTGCACTGACGGATGCCAATCGCCACTGTCCGCGGTTCATCTGCTCGACCACACCAATGCGTTACGCTTGCACGCTGCCCCACAACTCCATGGCCCCATGATGCCTACATTCGCCCAAGTCGAACTCGTCACCGATACTGATGGCCGCGCCCGATTTCATGAACGCGCGATCCCGCTTCCCGACGGCTCGGACGCGGCGCGACTTTCCGCCATTGCGCCGGCCACCGGCCTGCAGTTCCGCGAAAGTCCGGTCGGGTTTGCGTCACCATTTCACTGCACGCCGAAACCGCAATGGCTGTTCATCCTCGCGGGGACGATGGAGATCGGCCTGCGGGATGGCACCGCGCGAACGTTTGGCCCGGGTCAGGGCTTCCTCGCGGCCGACACGCTCCCCGATGGCGCCACCTTCGACGACACGTTGCACGGGCATCGCAGCGCGCAGGTGGGGCCTTTGCCGCTGGTCACGCTGTTCGTGAAACTCTGACGCCCTCACAGGAACCTTCACCGTGCCCCGCCCCCTTTCCGACCTTCGCTCCCAACGCTGGTTTGCCGCGGACAACATCCGCGCATTTGCGCATCGGCAGCGCACGCAGCAGATGGGCATGCGCCGCGCCGACTTCATGGGCAAGCCGGTGATCGCGATCATCAACACGTGGAGCGACCTGTCGCCTTGCCACGCACATCTGCGCGAGCGTGCCGAAGCAGTGAAACGCGGCGTGTGGCAGGCGGGAGGCTATCCGGTGGAGCTGCCCGCCTTGTCCGTGGGCGAAGTCATGGTCAAGCCCACGACGATGCTCTACCGCAATTTCCTGGCGATGGAAACGGAAGAGCTGCTGCGCTCGCATCCAGTGGACGGCGCCGTGCTGCTGGGCGGCTGCGACAAATCCACGCCTGGCCTCCTGATGGGCGCGATCAGCATGGACCTGCCGGCCATCTTCTGCCCGGCGGGACCGATGTCCAATGGCCAGTGGCATGGTGCCAAGACGGGCGCGGGAACGCACACCAAGGTGTACTGGGACAAGCTGCGTCTGGGTGAGATCACTCCTGCCGACTGGATCGATCTCGAAGGCCGGATGACCCGCAGCCACGGCACCTGCAACACGATGGGCACGGCGTCGACGATGACCTCGATCGCCGATGCGATGGGCTTCACGTTGCCGGGCGCATCGTCGATCCCGGCCGTGGACTCCGGCCACCCGCGCATGGCCGCCGACTGCGGTGTGCAGGCGGTGGAGATGGTGTGGGCCGACCGCAAGCCGTCGGACATCCTCACCCGTGATTCGGTCACCAACGCGCTCGTCGCCTATATGGCGCTCGGCGGATCCACCAATGCCGCCGTGCACCTCATCGCGATCGCGCGCCGCGCCGGTGTTCCACTCACGCTCGACGAGATGGACCAGGTGGGCCGCACGATTCCCGTGCTGGCCAATCTCTTTCCATCCGGCGACAGCCTGATGGAGGATTTCTGGTTCGCCGGCGGCCTGCTCGCGCTGTTGTCGCGGCTGTCGATGCACCTGCAGCTCGACGCGCGCACCGTGAACGGCAAGACGCTGGGCCAGAATCTGGTCGGCGCGAGGGTATGGAACGATGACGTGATTCGTCCGCTCGCCAATCCTGTCACGGGCGACCCCGCCACGCACGGTACGCTGGCGGTGCTGCACGGCAATCTCGCGCCGTCCGGCTGCGTGATCAAGCCCTCGGCCGCCTCCCCCGAGCTGCTCACGCACACCGGCCCGGCCCTCGTCTTCGACAGCCACGCCGATCTCTCGGCGCACATCGACGACCCCACGCTGGACGTCACCAGGGATACGGTGCTGGTGCTGCGCAATGCCGGCCCGGTGGGCGCGCCCGGCTTTCCGGAGTGGGGCAACCTGCCCATCCCGAAGAAACTGCTGCAGCAAGGCGTGCGCGACATGGTGCGCCTGTCGGACGCGCGGATGAGCGGCACGCATTACGGCACGTGCGTACTGCACGTGGCGCCGGAATCCGCCATCGGGGGACCGCTGGCGCTGGTGCAGACCGGGGACCTGATCACGCTCGACGTGCCGCAGCGGCGCATCCACCTCGCGGTCGACGAAGCGGAACTCGCGCGCCGCCGCGCCGCGTGGTCACCGCCACCGCGACGGTTCGAGCGCAGCTATGCCAAGTTGTACCAACAGCACGTGACGCAGGCCGACGCCGGCTGCGATTTCGATTTCCTCGAAACGGGAACCGCGCAGCGCGTGCCCGAACCCGACATTTTCTAGGAGCACCCCGCGATGGACATGCCCCGCAATACCTTCAAGCACGCGCTGACCGAGGGCCGCATGGTGTACGGCACCTGGCTGATGAGCGGTGCGCCCTCCACTGCCGAAGCCCTGGGCTGTGCCGGCTTCGACTTCCTGGTCGTCGACATGGAGCATGTGCCGGTCGACACGCCGGAGATGATCGAGATCCTGCGCACCATGGCGGGCACGCCGGCGCAGGCCGTCGTGCGGCTGCCATGGAACGACATGGTGATGGTCAAGCGTGCACTCGACGGCGGCGCGCAGAGCCTGATGTTCCCCTTCGTGCAGAATGCGGATGAAGCGCAGCGGGCCGTGTCGTACACGCGCTATCCGCCCGCCGGCATCCGTGGTGTCGCCGCCATGCATCGCGCCAGCCGCTTTGGCACCGTCCCCAACTACCTGCAAGGCGCGGGCGAGGAATTGTGCGTGATCGTCCAGATCGAGACACCCTCCGCGCTGGAGCAACTGCCGCAGATCGCCGCCGTGCCGGGTGTCGATGCCATCTTCGTCGGCCCGGGTGACCTGTCCGCCTCGATGGGCAACCTCGGCGACATCGCCAGCGCCGCCGTGCAGGCGCAACTGCAACACGCGGCGCAACTGTGCAGGAAGCTCGGCAAGCCCTGCGGCATCGTCGGGCCGAACCCGGAAATGGTCGGCAAGTTCATCGACTACGGTTACACCTATGTGGCGGTGGCCTCGGACATGGGGATGATGGTGGGCCGCGCGCAGGAGTGGCTCGGCAAGCTGAAGGGGGCCGCACCCGTCGCGGCCAAGCCGCAGGGCGCGTACTGACGTGTCGTCGCTTCCTGCATGCGTGCTCGACGTGCGTGCCAGCCTGGGTGAATGTCCGGTCTGGTCCACTGCCGAACAGGTGCTCTACTGGGTGGACATCAATGCGCCCTCGCTCAACCGCTTCGATCCCGCTACCGGCCGCAATACCGTCATGGCCATGCCCGAGGCCATCGGCTGTTTCGCGTTGCGCCAACGTGGCGGCTTCATCGTGGCACTGCGCGGCGGGATCTGGCTGGCCCGTGCCGACGGCGTGCTCGAACGCCGGATCGCCGTCGCCCCGTACGACGCGGCCACGCATCGCTTCAACGACGGCCGCTGCGATGCCCGGGGGCGGTTCTTCGCCGGATCGATGAACGAGAAGCGCGACGCCAACTCGGCCGCGCTATGGCGCGTGGACGCTGACCACCACGTCACCTGTGTGCTCGACACCCTCATGATCAGCAACGGCCTCGCGTGGAGCCCCGACGGCCGCACGATGTATCACGCCGATACCCCGACCCACACCGTGCGCGCGTTTGCGTTCGATGCTGGCTCGGGCACGCCGTCAGCGCCGCGCATCTTTGCGCAGTGGACCGGCGAGACCGACCGCCCGGACGGCGGCACTGTCGATAGCGCCGGCAACTATTGGACCGCCTTCTATCGCGGCGGCAAGATTCTGCAGATCTCACCCGCCGGCGTGACGCTGGCCGAATATCCCGTCCCCGCCATGTGTCCCACCATGTGTGCGTTCGGCGGCCCTGACCTGCGCACCCTCTACGTCACCAGCGCCCGCCAGTTGCGCGATGACGACGAGCTTGCGCGGCTACCCCAATCCGGCGGCGTCTTCTCGATGCGCGTCGACATCCCCGGCCTGCCTGAACCCCATTTCGCAGGTTGAGCCCCACTGTTGGAGAAACGTTGCATGGTTGCGCGAATTCGCTATGGCATCATCGGTTGCGGCAGCATGGGGCGCGAGCACATCGAAAACATCAAGGCGCTGGCCGGTACCAGCATCACGGCGATCGCCGACCCGCACGCGCCAAGCCGCGAGCTTGCGCAGGTGC
Source organism: Betaproteobacteria bacterium (assembly GCA_031361405.1). GTDB lineage: Bacteria > Pseudomonadota > Gammaproteobacteria > Burkholderiales > Casimicrobiaceae > VBCG01. The sequence goes on along the minus strand of JANMCS010000360.1, from coordinate 241 downwards.
TGCTCGACACACCCGCCCAGGCGTTCGAGCATCACAGCGACCTGCTGGCCAGCGGACTGTGCGATGCGCTGGTGATCGCGTCGCCCAACTTCTCCCACTTCGCGGTACTACGCGATGCGCTGGCCAACGACCTGCACATCCTGGTCGAAAAGCCGCTCTGCACCACCATCGAGGACGGCGTTGAAATCATGCAGCGCGCGCAAGGCCGGCGCGGCCTCGTGTGGGTGGGCCAGGAATACCG
>JANMCS010000350.1:0-3688 GCA_031361405.1 Betaproteobacteria bacterium | reverse complement strand
CTCGACGCGTTCGCGTTCGGCCGCGTCGAGCAGATCGACCACGCGGCCCGACAACGCATCGACGCCTGGACGGAAGTGCGCAATCGTGGCGGCCATGTCATCGGCGAGCCGCCGCGAGCGCAGGAACCACGTGGTCGCGCGTTCGAGTTGTCCGCTCGCATCGATCAGCATCGCTGCCTGCACGGCGTCGGCCACCTTGTTGTCGAGCGCCTCGATGCCGATCCACAACGGCACGAGCCCGAAGATCTCGCGACTGAGAAGGTAGGCCCGCACGATCTCGTGCGGCTTGGCACCGGTGGTCTCCATCAGGCGATGCACGAAGGTGCTGCCCACCCGATTCAGCATGCTGTTGATGACGTGAGTGGAAATGATTTCACGCTTCAGCGGATGCCGCCCCATCGTCGACAGATATTGCTTCGTCAGCGCACTCGGGAAATAGCGCACCAGCGCCGTGGCCACCCACGGATCGTCGGGCAGCTTCGAGGCCAGCATCTCGTCGTAGAGCCACATCTTGCTGTACGCGAACAGTACGGCGGCCTCGGGACTGGCGAGGCCGGTACCGGCCTTGTGCCGCGCCGCGATTTCCTCGTCCGGCGGCAGGAATTCCAGCCAGCGATTGAGACGCCCCTGCTTCTCGAGGAAATGAATGAACCGCGCCTGCGCATCGAGCAGCGCCGGCGCGATGCGGCCGGTGGTGGACAGCAACTGGGTCTGGAAATAATTATCGCGCAGCACCAACGCTGCCACTTCATCGGTCATCGAGGCCAGTTGCACGTTGCGCTGCTTCTCGGTGAGGTCGCCATCCGTGACCGCAAGGCCCAGCAGGATCTTGATATTGACCTCGTGGTCTGACGTATCCACGCCCGCCGAGTTGTCGATCGCATCGGTGTAGATGCGGCCGCCCGCATTGGCGTATTCGATACGCCCCAACTGCGTGCACCCGAGGTTGCCGCCCTCGCCCACCACCTTGCAGCGCAGGTCGCGGCCGTCGACGCGCAGCGCGTCGTTGGCGCGGTCGCCGACTTCCGCGTTGGTCTGCCCATGCGCCTTCACGTAGGTGCCGATGCCGCCGTTGTAGAGCAGGTCGACCGGCGCCTTCAGGATCGCATTGACGAGTTCGGTGGGCGTCATCGAGTCGACGGTCACTGCGAGGATGGCCTTCACCTCCGGGGTGAGCGCGATGGCCTTGGCACTGCGCGCGTGGATGCCGCCGCCCTGACTCAGCAGCTTGGCGTCGTAGTCCGCCCACGACGACCGCGGCAGTTTGAAGAGGCGCTCGCGCTCAGCGAAACTGGCTGCGATATCGGGAGACGGATCGAAGAAGATGTGCCGGTGGTCGAAAGCTGCGACGAGGCGGATATGCCGCGACAGCAGCATGCCGTTGCCGAACACATCACCCGACATGTCGCCGATGCCCACCACCGTAAAATCAGTGGTCTGGATATCGGTGCCCATCTCGCGGAAGTGGCGCTTCACCGATTCCCACGCGCCGCGCGCGGTGATGCCCATCACCTTGTGGTCATACCCCGCCGAGCCGCCCGACGCAAACGCATCGTCGAGCCAGAAACCATATTCGCGGCTGATGCCGTTGGCGTAGTCGGAGAACGTCGCCGTGCCCTTGTCGGCCGCCACCACCAGGTATGGATCGTCGGAGTCGTGGCGCTTGACCTGCGGCGGCGGCACGATCTGGTCGCCCACGCGATTGTCGGTGATGTCGAGCAGCCCGCGCAGGTAGTCCTGGTAGCAGGCCACCCCTTCCTTCATGTACGCCTCGCGGTCACTCATGGCGGGTGCGCGCTTCAGCACGAAGCCGCCCTTCGACCCTACCGGGACGATGACCGTGTTCTTCACCATCTGCGCCTTGACCAGACCCAGCACTTCGGTACGGAAATCCTCCGGCCGGTCGGACCAGCGCAAGCCGCCGCGTGCCACGCGTCCACCGCGCAGGTGCACGCCTTCGAAGCGCGTGGAATAGACAAAGATTTCGAACATGGGCCGGGGTTCCGGCAAGCCGGGCACCTTGGCCGGATGGAATTTCATCGACAGGAAACTGCGGCGCTGCCCCGCCGCATCGCGCCGCCAGAAATTCGTGCGCGTGGTGGCCAGGATCAAGGCGAGGTACTGCCGCAGCACGCGGTCCTCGGACAGGTTGTCGACCTGCTCGAGCGCAGTCTCGATCGCCCGCTCCTCATCTGCCGCGCGCGCCGGCACCGGCGCCACCGTCGGGGTCAAGACGCGTGCGGAACAGCCCGACCAGCATCCGCGCCATATCCGCGTGCGCCGTGAGTGTCGTCTCGATGAACGATTGCGACAGCGCAAAGCCGATCTGGCGCATGTATTTGCCGTAGGCGCGCAGCACCACGATATCGTCGGCAGGCATGCGCGCCGCCACCACCAGCCGGTTGAAATCGTCGCTTTCGACTTCGCCGCGGAATATGCGGCCGAACGCATCCTCGAACACTTCGTGCAGCGCATCCACATCCACGTCCGCGTGCATCGCCAGCAGTCCGAAATCGTGCATCGCGACCGCCGGCTTGCCGTCCGCGGCGATGCGGTGCGGATGCTCGTCCTGCACCTTGACGCCCATGTGTTCCAGCATCGGCAGGCTGTCCGACAGCGACACCGGATCGCCCAGATGGAACAGCTTGAAGCGCAGCGTGCCGGGGGGGGCCTCCAACGGGCGGTACAGGTTCATCGCGAGCGGCATCGCCGGCGTCAGCTGCGTCATCATCGCGATGTCGGGCACGGCCGCGCGCGCCGGATATTCCTCGCGATAGCCCGCGGGAAACGCCGCGGCAAACTGGCGCAGGCGTTCGAGCCCCCGCGCTTCGCCGAGGTCGCCGATCAGCGCGGCCTTGAGATCGTCGCTCCAGCGCCGCGCCGACGCAACGAGACGGGCCTCGACATCGCGCACGTCGAACGCGGGTATCGCGCCCGGCGTGGTGCGCACGGTAATGTGGATGCGCGCCAGCGCCGACTCGGACAGGTAGACGTTGAATTCGGAACTGGCGCCATTGAAGGCTTCCATCAGGATCGCCTGCCACTTCTGCCGGAGTTCCGTCGTGTAGTTTTCACGCGGCGCGTAGATGAGGCAGGACAGGAATCGCTCGAACGGATCGCGCCGCACGAAGAGCCGGAAGCGTTGCCGTTCGCCCAGTTGCAGGATGCCCGTGGCGATGCGCAGCAGGTCTTCCTCAGCGATCTGGAACAGTTCATCGCGCGGGTAGTTGACGAGGATGTTGCGCAGCGCCTTGGCTGCATGCCCGCCCGGCTCGACCCCGGAGGCCGCGACCACGTTCGCGGTCTTGCGCCGTAGCAGCGGGATTTCCGACGGGTTCGCGCTGTATGCGGTGGAGGTGAAGAGTCCGAGGAACCGATCCTCGCCGCAGACCTTGCCGGTGGCGTCGAAGCGCTTCACCGCGATGTAGTCGAGGTAGCCGGGACGATGCACGGTGGACCGCGCCGTGGATTTGGTGATGACCAGGAGTTCGGGACGGCGCGCGTAGGCCCGCACCGCGGCAGGCAGCGCGGCAAAGCTTGCCGATACCTGCTTGCCGGCCCCCTCGCGCAGGACCCCCAGGCTTGAATCCGGCACGACCTTCAACGCGTCGTTGCCGTCGATGACCACGAGATCGTGCCGGCGGTAGCCAAGAAACGTGAAGTGGTTCTCGGCGAGCCATTGCAGGAA
>JANMCS010000331.1:0-3617 GCA_031361405.1 Betaproteobacteria bacterium | reverse complement strand
GCGCGCGCGGGCCGATGCGGGAACGCCGCGCAACACGGTGTTCATTCCGTTTGCGTATTACGAAGCAGCGGCCAATATCCTCACCAATGCCGCGCTCGACCCGTTCGGCAAGATCCCGGAATTCAAGTACTGCGCGGTGCGGGTATCGGCCGGCGGCACGGTGAGCGCGCAGTCGGGATACAACCTCCCGACGCCGCTGTAGGCGAGGCTTCAGCCTCGCAGCGACGGGATTGGATCAACGACGCGCCAAACATTCGATCACCGCAGCGCCTTCCAGATCATGTAGGCGCCCAGCACGAACAACATGCCGGCAAAGGCGCGGCGCAGGCGCGCCACCGGCCACGTGTGCGCCATCCGCGCGCCCAGTGGCGCGAGCATCGTGGTGGCGAGCGCGATCACCACCAGCGCGGGCAGGTAGACATAGCCGATGGAGTGCGCCGGCAACCCGGCCTTGCCCCACCCCGCGATCATGTAACCCGCGGTGGCGGCAAATGCAATCGGGATGCCGATCGCCGCCGACGTGGCCACCGCCGTCTGCATCCGGACATTGCAGCGGGTGAGGAACGGCACTGCGAGGAACGCACCGCCGGTGCCGACCATGCCGGCCGCAATGCCGATGAGGCCACCGACACCGAAGAGCGCGCCGGCCCCGGGCAACTCGCGGTCGGCCTTGGGTGGTTTGTTGCGCACCATTTTGTACGATGCGGACCAGATGAACAGGCCGAAGATGGCCGCCAGCACGCGCGTGGGCAGCGCGCTGGCGATCTGCGGACCGAGCAGCGACCCGACAACGAGCCCCGGCGCCATCGCCCGCACCGTCGGCCAGTCGACGGCGCCGCGCGAATGATGCGCGCGCGTGGACGCAATCGCGGTGAACACGATCGTTGCGGAGGAGGTGCCGATGGCCAGCGGCAGAACGTGGGCGGTGAGCACGCCTTCGCGCTCGAACACTTCCATCAACACGGGAACGATCGTGAAGCCGCCGCCGATGCCCAGCAGCCCGGCCAGGAACCCCACGATCACGCCGAGCGCGACCAGGACCGCGAGCAGCGTGAAACTCACGGCGACGCGCCGCGTCGACTCACTTCGCCGCCTTCACGAGTTTCAACACCGCCGCCCATTCCTTCGCCGTCACGGGCGTGATGGAGAGCCGGTTGCCCTTGCGCAACGTGACCATGTCGGCAAGCGCAGGCGCTTCGCGCATCTCCGCAATGGACACGAGGCGCGTTTTCTCGATCAGCTTCACGTCGACATTGAACCAGCGCGGATTGTCCATCGTGGCTTTAGCATCGAAGTACTTGCCTTTGGCCTCGAACTGCGTCGCATCGGGATACGCGAGTTTCGAGACCTCGACGATGCCGGCGATGCCGGGCTCGGGGCAGCTCGAGTGATAGAAGAACGCGCGATCGCCGAGCCTCATCTCGCGCATGTAATTGCGTGCCAGGTAATTGCGCACGCCGAACCATGCGGTGGACTGCTTCTTCGCGGCGGCGAGGTCGTCGATCGATACCTCAGCCGGCTCGGATTTCATCAGCCAGTATTGCACGTGCGCTCCTCGCATGCAGCCACCAGACGGGGCGCACCGCGCCTCATTGGCCGAGCGCCTTGCTGATCAGCCGCCAGCTCTGGCACGTGCGGCCACTGCCCGGGGCACTGGTGAAATCGGTGGGCCGCGGTCCGTCCGGTTGTCCCCAGCACGCGCGCTTGTTGTTGGCGTCGATGATTTCGTAGATGCCGCGCGTGACCTTGCCCTTGTTGGGTCCGGCCTCGCCGGTTGAATCCACCTGCTTCGGCTTCGTCATCGGATTGATCGTGAACTTGCCTTGCGGCGCCGTACCCACGCCTGCGGACGCCGGAAAACGGAAAATGTCGTGATCGGTGATGAGCACGGTGGATTTGAGCACCGCCTCCGGCACCGGCTTGCCATCCACTTGCGCCGCCACCAGCTGCCAGCGGCCGGTGAGCGCGGCGTAGTCGCTCTTGATCTGCTGCACGAACGCGGCGGCGGGATCAGCGGGCGGCACGGCCTGCCCGGACACATGCCCCGCAATGAGCAGCACCATGGCCAGCGCCGCGATGCGGCCCTTCGATCGGTGACGCGGCATGCATGTGATCCTCATGAATGCGAACGGCGCCCGATCCTGGCGCCGTTCACGCAATGGGTGTCCCCCGATGATGCCGTGCCCACCGTCATCCTGAACCTGGGTTCAAGAATGGCCACCTGCCGGAACCTTCAGGCGCTTCCACATGGGGGCGCACACCGGCTCACAAAGGGCAAAGGCAACCTCGCTACGAGAGCATTGGTTCAAGGAGTATTTAGCGGGCTCGAACACCCCAGGGGACATGGAAGAAGCTGTGACCATTGCAGACGGCGACAAGTTGCATTGTGCTGCCGGTCGCTGCGTGCGTCGAGCGCGGAACCACGCGTCAGAACAATTTTTCCTGACCCGCCAGCACCTGATCGATCGACGCCTGCATCGAGTGAATTCTACGCTGCGCGGCGCCGTCGTCAACGACACCCGATGCGACAGGCGCCGCGACCGCCACCGGCGGTGGCGCCTTGCGTTCGCGCAGCAGCTCGTTGGCCAGGTTGAGCGCCGCCATCACGGCGATGCGGTCGACCGCCGCGATCTTGCCGCCATCCCGGATCGCGCGCATCCGCTCGTCCAGCATGGCCACGGCATCCATCAATTCCGCGCGCTCGTGTTCCTTGCAGCCAACCTTGAACTCCCGCCCGAGCAGCATGATGTCGAGTTGCACCGTGCGCTCGGCCGGCGTGCCGCCTCGCGCGCTCATTCGGCCGGCATCCGGGCGATCAATGCGTCAAGGCGCGCGCCGGCCTGCTGCGCGCGGACTGTCATCTCGCGGTTGCGCTCCTGCGCCGTGACCAGATCGCGACGCAGCGCGTCATTGGCCGCGCGCAGCGCACGCGTGTGCGCAATCAGCGTGGCGAGCTTCTGTTCGAGTTGGGTGAGGTCCGGTTCCATGGCGATGGGCGTGGTTACGTGCCGACTATAGGCGGGGCGCGCGCGCTGCGTCAACCACCGGCGCGCCCGTTCATCGGGCGCCGGGGCAACACGTTTCACTTTGCCGGCGCGGTGGCCTCCGGGTTGGTGGCCAACGGCCCATACGCCACGCGCTTGACGGTCAACGTCTCATCGCCCACCGGCGTGTGCAGCAGCACCGTGTCGCCTTCGTGCGCCTTCAGCAATGCACGCGCCATCGGCGACACCCAGCTGATGTAGCCGCGCGTGGTGTCGATCTCGTCGATGCCGACGATGCTGACCGTGCGTTCCTCGTCGCGGTCATTGCTCACGGTCACCGTGGCGCCGAAGAAAATCCGATCCGCATCGTCGGCGTGCTCGCGGCCGGCCGGGTCGACCACTTGCGACAGGTCGAGCCGCTTGATCAGGAAGCGGATGCGCCGGTCCACTTCGCGCAAGCGCTTCTTGCCGTAGATGTAGTCGCCGTTTTCCGACCGGTCGCCGTTGCTGGCGGCCCACGATACGGTAGCCACGAGCGCCGGACGCTCGGTGCTGACCAGGTGGTCGAGTTCGCCCTTGAGCCTGGCGAAGCCGCCGGGGGTCATGTAGTTCCGGGTACCGGCGGGGAGCAGC
>JANMCS010000328.1:0-13614 GCA_031361405.1 Betaproteobacteria bacterium | reverse complement strand
AGATGGCCAAGATGGAAACGTTCCGCGCGCGGATGCAGGAGCGTATGGCACGGCCGCAGTAGTCGCATCGTTTTCGCGGCGGCGAGGCGTCCATCGTTTCGCCGCCGCGAAAACGATGCGACTACTGCGGCCGTGCCATACGCTCCTGCATCCGCGCGCGGAACGTTTCCATCTTGGCCATCTTTTCCTTAGCGGCATCGCGAACGACGGCCTTCTGCGCCGGTGAGAACGTCGAGTAGAGCTTCAGCCATTCATCGCGGACCTGCTTGCGCAGCGCTTGCTGCGATGCCTGCGCCGCGTCGCCGACTGCACCGACCGCAGCAAAGTCCGGCTCGGCCTTGGCCAGTTCGGCGTTGAGCGAAGCGCGAACCGTTTCCATCGCACTTCGACCGGCTTCGCGCGCTGCCTTGGTTTGGGCGACCGCGTTGTCCCACATCACTTGCTGCGACGTATTGAGGCTCAACTGAGCCTTGACCGACGCCAGGATGTTCTCGATGCCGAAGCCCTGGCCGGCCCCATGCGGGCCGTGGCCGGGGCCAGCGCCGCCCGGCTGCGCAAACAGGGCCGGAGCCGAGCATGCCAGCAGCGCGGCGGCGGCAAACGCGGCAAATCGTGGGGAACGGATGTTCACGTTGTAATCCTTTAAAGGTATTGAAGAAGGGCCACCATCCCGGGTGTTGAACGCGTAGTGCCGGGACTCAGGAATCAGAGCCGCATTGTCGGCTCTCGGTTCGCGCGACCCTGCCCCCGTTTGCAAGCGGACGTTGCGCCGCACCCCTCCCGTTACAATCGTTTACAGTTGAACTGCCGCCATCGCACGCGTGAGCCGTTCTAATCTTCTCCATGGTGATCAAGACCACTTCTCCCCGCATTCTCGTCGTCGACGACGACGTGCGTCTGCGCGACCTGTTGACCCGCTACCTCGGTGAGCAGGGTTTCGCCGTGCAGGCGCTTCCCGACGCGCGCGACCTCAACAAGAAACTGCAGCGCGATCCGCCCCACCTGATGGTGCTCGACCTCATGCTGCCCGGCGAGGATGGCCTGTCCATCTGCCGGCGCTTGCGCGGCGCCGGTGAAACCGTCCCGATCATCATGCTCACCGCCAAGGGCGAGGATGTCGACCGCATCGTCGGCCTGGAAATGGGCGCTGACGATTACCTGGCCAAGCCGTTCAATCCACGCGAACTGGTCGCGCGTATCCACGCCGTGCTGCGCCGGCACGGCGAGCGACCCGCGCCCGGCACGCCGTCGGACGAGGGCACCGTGGCATGCGGTCCGCACCTGCTCGATCTCGCAGCGCGGTCGCTGCGCTGCGGCGACCGCGATGTCACGCTGACCACAGGCGAATTCTCGCTGTTGCGCGTGTTCGTGCAGCATCCGCGTCAGCCGCTGGCGCGGGAGAAGCTGATGATGCTGGCGCGCGGCCGCGACCATGAAGTGTTCGACCGCGCCATCGACGTGCAGGTATCGCGGTTGCGCAAGCTGATCGAGCCCGATCCCGCGAGTCCCCGATACATCCAGACGGTGTGGGGCTTCGGCTACGTCTACGTCCCCGATGCCGTGACCGAACCGGCGGCGGCCGCGGGCGGCGACTCCGCGTGACCTTGCTGCCCCGGTCGCTCTTCGGGCGCCTGGTCCTCCTGCTCGTCGCCGTGGTGGCGCTTTCCGCACTCACGAGCGTCATCCTGTTCCGGATGGAGCGCGCCAATCTTCTCAACCGCCAGTTGAGCGAGACCAAGCTCACGCAGTTGCAGTCGATACGCAGCGCGCTCGAAGGCGCGGACGGCCCCGAGCGGCGCGAAACGCTCGCCCGCATCGGGCGCGAATTCGGCGTGCGCGTGATCCCCGAGGATGAGCGCCCGCGCATCGGCCAGACACCGCAGGGCGGACCGCTGATGACCGACCTGGCGGAGCGCCTGCGTGAGCGCCTGGGCCCGGAAACCGAAATCCGCTTCGCCCCGCGGCTGCAGATGTTGCTGGTACGCGTGATCGCATCGGGCACCGCCTATTGGGTCGGCCTGCCGGTGCCGCCGCGGCCGCCCGCCGAGGACCTGCCCATGCGCGGGCTCACCTGGATGCTGATCGTGCTCGCCTTCCTGCTGATCGCGGCGTTCACGTTCGCGCGCTACCTGGCGCGTCCGCTGCGCGATCTTGCGGCCGCGGCGGGACGCGTGGGTCGCGGCGAGACCCCGCCGCCGCTGCCCGAATCGGGGCCGTCTGAAATCGCGGCCGTCAACCGCGGGTTCAATGCAATGACCGCCAACCTGCGCCAGATCGAGCACGATCGCGCACTGTTGCTGGCCGGCGTGTCGCACGATTTGCGCACGCCGCTCGCCCGCCTGCGACTGGGTGTTGAGCTTGTGCCACGCGATGAATCGACGCGTGCCGGCATGGTGGCCGACATCGTGGAAATGGACCGCATCATCGGCCAGTTTCTCGATTTCGCGCGCAACGAATCCACCACCAGCTTCGAGCCCGCGGATCTCGATGCAATCGTCGGTGCCAGCGTCGACCGTTATGCGACCTCGGGGTCACCCGTCACGTTTGTCGCGGGCCGCGTGCCTCGGTTGCCGCTCAAGGCCACGGCGATTTCGCGGCTCGCGGCCAACCTGATCGACAACGCACTGGCCTACGGCGCGCCCCCCGTGGAAGTCAGCACAGCGGTCGAGGGTCGCAGCGCCGTGCTCACGGTCGCCGATCGCGGCGCAGGAATCGCGCCCGCTGATGTCGAACGCCTGAAGCAACCCTTCACGCGGGCCTCGGAAGCGCGGGCGCGCACCGATGGCGCGGCGGGCGCGGGACTGGGCCTGGCGATCGTCGAGCGCATCGCGCGCCTGCATGGTGGCCGCTTCGACCTGCTGCAGCGCAATGGTGGCGGCCTGATCGCGCGCGTGACACTGCCACTGGCCCCGGCCTGACGCTATTGCCGCGCGTTGTCGCGGCATCGGTGCGGGCGCGGCGTCGATCAGCGCGGCATGGACGGCACGCGTTGCAGCAGCACGACCGCTTCCGCCGCGATGCCTTCCTCGCGGCCGGCAAAACCCAGGCGTTCGGTGGTCGTGGCTTTCACTGAAACCTGCGCGGGATCGACACCGAGATCGGCCGCGATGTTGCCGCGCATGGCCACGACATACGGCGCGAGCTTGGGCGCCTGTGCAATCACCGTTGCATCGAGATTGCCCACTGCCCATCCCGCTTGCCTGACCAGCCCCGCCACATGGCGCAGCAGCGCGCGGCTGTCGGCGCCCTGGTAGCGCGGATCGCTGTCCGGAAAGTGCGCGCCCAGGTCACCCAGCGCCAATGCGCCCAGCAACGCGTCGGCGATCGCGTGCAAAAGCACGTCGGCATCGGAATGGCCGGCCAAGCCGCGTGGATGGGGAATGGTCACGCCGCCGATGACCAGCGGCCGTTCTGCCACGAGCGCGTGCACGTCATAGCCGGTGCCGATGCGCATCGTCATCGCGTTGCTCCTTCCTGCGCTTGCGCTGCCAATATGGCGGCCGCCAGCACAAGATCGGCGGGATAGGTGATCTTGAGGTTTTCGGGACTGCCCAGGATGAGCCGCGGCTTCAATCCCAGCGCCTCCACGGCCTGCGCGTCATCCGTGCAGGTAAGCGCCGTGGGCGCGGCAAATGCGCGCCGCAGTACGCCGAAGCGAAACATCTGCGGCGTTTGCGCCTGCCACAGATGCGCGCGTGGTTCGGTGGCGAGCACGCGCGGCGCGTCGGCTTCGCGGTCGCTGCGCTTCAACGTGTCCGCGACCGGGATGGCAAGGAGCCCGCCGACCGCATCGTCGCGCACATGCTCGACCAGTCGCAGCAATGCATCGCGCGGAACGCATGGCCGCGCCGCATCGTGCACCAGCAGCCAGTCGTCGTCTGCACAGCGATCTGCAATGCTTGCCAACGCATTGGCAACGGTGGAGGCGCGCGTTTCGCCGCCACAGCGCAGCGCGGTCACGCCAGGCATTGCGGGACCCATCCGGTCGAACTCCCGGTCCTCCGTCGCGAGTACCACGAACGTTGCGTCGAGTGGCAAACCCTGGCGCAATCGCGCCAGCGTGCGCGCCAATACCGGTGCACCGGCGAGCATCGCGTACTGCTTGGGCGTGGCGGCGCCGAAGCGCGCTCCGCCACCTGCCGCGGGAATCAGCGCGAAGAGGCGCGGCATGGCGGCGTGATCAAGTCATTGCGGAGAAAGTGCGCGAGCACCGTCATGTTCCGCTCTCGGCAATCGCCGCCAGCGCGGCGCGGATGCGCGGCGGCAGCGGCGTGGGTCGTTGCGTGCCGCGGTCCACCCACACGTGGACAAAGTGCCCGCTGGCCGCGGGCTCGTCGCTGCCCTCGGTGAAGAGTCCGATCGCGTAGGTGACCGATGAATTGCCGATCCTCGTAACGACGAGTCCCGCGTCGACCACTTGCGGAAACGACAGCGACTGGTGAAAGCGGCACGCCGTCTCGACCACGTAGCCAACGACGCCATCGGCGGCAGGATCGAGCCCGCCGGCATGAATGAGGTGTGCATTCACGGCGGTGTCGAAATAGGAATAGTAGGTGACGTTGTTGATGTGGCCGTAGACGTCGTTGTCCATCCAGCGCGTGGGGATGGCGACAAAGTGGCGATACGCAGCGCGCCCGCGCGGCGATGCTTCAGTCATCGCCGGGCGTGGCGCTGCGCGAGGTCGAACGCGCCGCGCTGCGGGCCAGCGGCCGCGTGCCCGCGAACATCCGGCGGTCGAGCAACTCGATCCAGTGGCGCACCGGCGTGCGCGTACCGGATTCCAGATGCGTCATGCATCCGATGTTCGCCGTGACGATCACTTCGGGTCGCAGCACCTCGAGCGCGCGCAGCTTGTTGGCCTTGAGCGTGTTGGCCAGAACCGGCTGCAGCACCGAGTACGTGCCGGCCGAACCGCAGCACAGATGCGTGTCGGCCACCGGCAGCAGCGAATGGCCCATCGCAAGCAGGATTTCCTCGACCTGCCCGCGAATCTTCATGCCATGCTGCAACGTGCACGGCGGATGGAAGGCGATGCGTTCTGGTCCCTGGTCCATCGCGATCAGCGGCGCGATCTTCTTCCACTCCGCGGTGACGATCTCGATGGGATCGCGGGCAAGCTCGCCAATCTTCTTCGCCTTGGCCGCATAGGCGGCGTCGTGGGCGAGGAAGTGGCCGTAGTCCTTGACCATGACGCCACAACCGCTGGCGGTGACGACGATGGCCTCGAGTCCGTGGTGCACATGCGGCCACCACGCGTCGATGTTGCGGCGTACGATCGCGCGCGCCTCCTCCTCGGCGGACAGATGATGCGACAGCGCGCCGCAGCAGCCCCCGCCCCCCGCAATACGCAGCGGCGAGATGCCGATGCGATCGAGCACGCGCGCGGCGGCGGCATCAATTCCGGGCTTCAGCGTCGGCTGCACACAGCCTTCCATGATGATCATCTTGCGGGCGTGCCGCGGCGCGGGCCACTCTCCAGCGCCTTGGCCGGCGGGAATCCTGTCCGCCAGTTCGCGTGGCAGCAGATTCTTCACCATCCGCCCCATCGTCACCGCGGTGCCGAACAGTAACTTCGACAGCAAGCCGCGGCGCAACGACCACCGCTCCAGGGCGGCCGCCGGCGCCCGCGGCACCTTGGCATCGACCAGCGCCCGCCCGATATCGAGCAGGCGCCCGTACTGCACGCCCGACGGGCACGTGGTCTCGCAACTGCGGCACGTGAGGCAGCGATCGAGATGCAGCTGCGTCTTGGCCGTGACCTGCTGGCCTTCCAGCACGCCCTTGATGAGGTAGATGCGCCCGCGCGGACCATCGAGCTCATCGCCCAGGATCTGGTAGGTCGGGCACGTCGCGGTACAGAAGCCGCAATGCACGCACGCGCGCAGGATCGCATCGGCCTCGCGGCCTTCGCGCGTGTCGCGGTACTCGGGAGACAGGTTGGTTTGCATAGCGCGGCGGGGCCTCTAGAACGCTTCGAGCAAGCGACCGCGGTTGAGAATGCCGTGCGGATCGAACACCGACTTCAGCTGCTGGTGCAACGACAGCATCGCCGCGGGCAGCGGCGCGAAGACATCCCCGGACTTCTCGGTGCTGCGAAAAAGCGTGGCGTGGCCACCGCTGGCCCGGGCCCACGCCCGCACCTTGGCCGGATCGGTGCGCTCGCCGGCGGCAAGCCAGCGCAGCGCACCACCCCACTCGATCAACTGCTCGCCGCCCAGGTCGGTATAGGGCGCGGTGGACTTGACGGAGAGCCGCCACAGCGGCACCCCGGCCGCCGCCGAGCCGCTGAAATAGATGTGCCGGTGATCGCGCACGCTGGCCCAGTAGGCATCGGCGTCGGCCAGGACATCGCCGCCGATCCTGCTCGTTGCCGCGGCCACCGCCGACGCGGCACCCGACAGCCGCACACGCAGACGGCCATGGTGATAACAGGTGGCCGACAGCGGCAGCGGCTGCCCGCCCCACTCGTTGACCAGCCGGATTGCCTGGTCGGCCGCGCACTCCAGCGTCAACGTGGTTTCGGTGGCTGGCAACGGCAGGCATTTCAACGACACCTCGGTGACGACGCCCAGCGTGCCGAGGGCGCCGGCCATCAGCCGCGACGCATCGAAGCCGGCCACGTTCTTCATCACGCGACCGCCGAATTGCAGATCCTGGCCCACGCCGTCGAGTACGCGCACACCAAGTACCAGGTCACGCACTGCGCCGGCATAAGGTCGGCGCGGTCCCGCCAGGCCGCTGGCCACCGCGCCTCCCAGCGTGCCACCCTCGCCGTAGTGGGGCGGCTCAAAGGCGAGCATCTGTCCACGCGCACGCATCGCGCTCTCGATCGCGATCAGCGATGTACCGGCCCGCGCAGTCAACACCAGTTCAGTGGGTTCATAGTCGATGATGCCGGCGTAGGTGGACGTATCGAGCACGTCACCGGTCAACGCGCCGCCATAGAAATCCTTGGTGCCGCCGCCCCGGATGCGCAAGGGCGTGCCGGTAGCCGCGGCGGCGCGAACCCGCGCTTCGAGGGCCTCGAGCGCGGGATCCATTACGGCCGGACCGCGCGTTCGATCTGGTCGCGGTAGAGGAGGCGTGGCTCGTCGGCGGCGATGACCTCGGTCTCTGCCCGTGCGGCGGCCTCCCACTCGCGCAGGAACGGATGGCCCAGCAACGCTGCCAGATAATCACCGGCGACACCCTTCGGCTTGACGAGATACGTCTGGAAGCGGAAGGCCACCGGCGCAAAGAAGGCGTCGGCGAGACTGAGCGTTCCGCACAGGAAATTGCCGCCCGCGCCGAAGCGGTTGCGCCCTTCCGTCCACAGACTTTCGATCCGTTGCACATCGGCCGCGGTGGCGTCCGACCAGGGCCGGACATCCAGGCGTTCGCGGATGCACATCGTCATCGCATTGCGCATCGCGCTGAAACCCGAATGCATCTCGCACGTTGCCGCGCGGGCCCACGCGCGCGCTGCGCGGTCGGCGGGCCACATGCCCGGATGCTGTTCCGCCAGGTATTCACCGATCGCAAGCGAATCCCATATCGCAATGTCGCCATCGTGCAATGCCGGCACGAGGGCCGTAGGCGAAAAGGCGAGATTGGCCGGATTGAAAGTGCCGGTGAGCGAGATATGTTCTTCACGAAACGGTACGCCGGATAGCTTCACCGCGAGCCAGCCGCGCAGCGACCACGTCGAATAATTCTTGTTGCCGATGTAGAGCGTGACCATGATCAGAGGGGAACGGTCTTGCCCGGGTTCATGATGTTGAGCGGATCGAACGCGCGCTTGATCGTGCGCATCAGATCCACGGCCTCGCCATGCTCGGCCACCAGTGCCTCGAGCTTGTGCACGCCGATGCCGTGTTCGCCGGTGCAGGTGCCGCCCATCGCGATGGCGCGCATGCTGACGCGATGCGCAATGCCCTCGGCCTGCGCGCGCTCGGCCGCATTGGCTGGATCGTAGAGCACCAATACATGGAAATTACCGTCGCCGACGTGACCGACGATGGGGGAAAGCAACCCGACCTGATCGAGATCGGCTCGGGTTTCAAGCAGGCAGTCGGCCAGCCGCGATATCGGCACGCAGGCGTCGGTGGAGAACGCATGCCGGCCCGGCGCCAGTGCCAACGCGGCGTAGTAGGCGTTGTGCCGCGCCTTCCACAACCGCGATCGCTCCTCCGGTTGCGTGGCCCACTGGAACGCACTGCCGCCATGCTCCGCCGTGATCGACTGCATCATCCCGGCCTGCTCGCGCACGCCGGCATCGGTGCCATGGAATTCGAACAGCAGCGTGGGTTGCGCCGCAAATCCTTCGAGCTTCGAATAGCGGATGCAGGCGTCCATCTGCAGCGCGTCGAGCAACTCGATGCGCGCGACCGGCAAGCCAACCTGCATCGCGGTGATCACCGTGTCCACCGCCGACTTGAGGTCCGGGAACTGGCACACCGCGGCCGAGATGGCCTCGGGAATGCCATACAGGCGCAACTGGATTTCGGTGATCACGCCGAGCGTGCCTTCGCTGCCGACGAAGAGCCGCGTGAGGTCGTAGCCCGCGGACGACTTGCGGGCGCGTCCGCCGGTGCGCACGATGCGTCCATCGGCGGTGACCACGGTCAGGCCCAGCACGTTCTCGCGCATCGTGCCGTAGCGGACCGCATTGGTACCCGACGCGCGCGTGGACGCCATGCCGCCGATGGTGGCGTTGGCGCCCGGGTCGATCGGAAAGAACAATCCCGTGCCCTTCAATTCGGCGTTGACCTGCTCGCGCGTCACGCCTGCCTGCACCCGGCAGTCGAGGTCTTCCTGGTTGATCTCCAGCATACGATTCATCTGCGAGAGATCGATGCATACCCCGCCATACAACGCGGCGACGTGCCCTTCCAGCGACGTGCCCACGCCGAACGCAATCACCGGCACGCGCGCAGCGTGACACAGGCGGACGATGCCGGCCACCTCCTCGTTGGTATGCGGAAAAACGACCACATCGGGCAACCCGGCGTCGGCCATGCCTTCGCCGTGGCCGTGCTGCTCGCGAATGGCAGCGGTGGTCACCGCGCGGTCGGCGAAGTCGCGACGCAGCGATCCCACGACGTCTTCCAGCTCGGCCGCAGTGGGCCGGGCGCGCAAATCATTCAGTGCGTTCATCGACAGATCCTCAAAGGATTCAGAACCGCGGCAATTCCGGATGCCGCAGCTCGCCGTGATGGACGTGCATTCGGCCCATCTCGGCGCAGCGTTGCAGGCTGGGCACGGCCTTGCCCGGATTGAGCAGGCCCAGCGGATCGAAGGCCGCCTTGATACCGTGAAAGCGCGTGAGCTCCGCAGTGCGAAACTGGATGCACATGCCGTTCAGTTTTTCGACGCCCACGCCGTGTTCGCCGGTGACGGTGCCGCCCACCTCGATGCAGAGTTCCAGGATGCGATCGCCGAATTCGAGTGTCTTTTCCGAATCGCCTGGCTTGTTGGCATCGAACAGGATCAGCGGATGCAGGTTTCCGTCGCCGGCGTGAAACACGTTGGCGCACGCCAGTCCGAATTCCTTCGACCAGCCGGCAATGGCACGCAGCACGCGCGGCAGCGCCTTGCGCGGAATCGTCCCGTCGATGCAGTAGTAGTCGGGCGCCAGTCGTCCGACGGCGGGAAAGGCCGCCTTGCGACCGGACCAGAACAACAAGCGCTGCGCCTCGTCTTTCGACACGCGGATCTCGGTGGCACCGGACGCCGTAAGCACGCGCTTGATCTCCGCCATTTCGGCGGCCACTTCCTCGGGCGTGCCGTCGGACTCCACCAGCAGCACCGCCGCGGCGTCCAGCGGATAGTTGGCATGCACGAACTGCTCCACTGCGCGCGTCGCGGCCTGGTCCATCATCTCGAGACCGGCCGGAATGATGCCGGCGCCGATGATGGCGCCCACGGCGGCGCCCGCCTGCTCGACATCGGCAAACGCGGCCAGCGCCACCTGTGCCAGCTGGGGCTTGGGGCAGAGCTTGACGGTGATTTCGGTGATCACCGCCAGCAGGCCTTCGCTGCCGGTGATGAGCGCCAGCAAGTCGTAGCCGGCGCTGTCGAGCGAATCGCCACCGAACTCCACGACGTCGCCATTGATCAGCACGCCGCGCACGCGTCGCACGTTGTGCACGGTGAGGCCGTATTTGAGGCAATGCACGCCGCCCGCGTTCTCGGCCACGTTGCCGCCGATCGAACACGCAATCTGCGACGACGGATCCGGCGCGTAGTAGAGACTGTACGCGGCCGCGGCCTCGGAGATGGCCTGGTTGCGCACACCCGGCTGCACGATGGCCGTACGCGCGAGCGCATCGATCGAGATGATGCGGCGGAACTTGGCCAGCGACAGCACGATGCCATTGCGATCCGGCAGCGCGCCGCCGGACAGGCTGGTGCCGGCGCCGCGTGCCACGACCGGAATGCGCGCCGCGTGACAGGCCTTGAGAATCGATACCACCTGCGCCTCGGTTTCCGGCAACACCACGGCCACCGGCGTTTCGCGAAACAGCGTAAGGCCGTCGCATTCGTAGGGCTTGGTGTCTTCGGCGGCGGTCAGCAGCGCTTCCGGCGGCAGGATTGCCGAAAGTTGCGCATGCACGGCAGCATCGAGCATCGGGCAGGCCTTGGAATGGACGGCAATCCCCGCCGGGCGGCTAAGGGAGCGGTGCAGCGGTCGATTATTTCACAAAGCGCGGGCTCGCCGCCAAAGTTGGTGCCTGTACGGCGCACCCGGGAATCGACGGCCTGTACTTCCGGCAGCGCCTTCCATAGAATCGTCGGCGCCCCGGTACAACAACCATGCCCGCGGGTCCCGCATCCTTGGAGGAGTACACCATGCGTTTGTCGCGCCTTGCCGTTGCCTTGCTGACGGGCGTCGTTGCCGCACTGCCGGCTGCCCCTGCCCTTGCGCAGGAAGTCATGAAAATGAACATTTCGATCGCCCAGAATTCGCACTATGGCGTGGCGATCGACACGTTCGCGAAGGAAGTTGAAGCCCGAACGAACGGCCGGTACAAGATCCAGAATTTCTACTCCGGGGCCTTGGGCGCCGAGCGCGAATCCATCGAGGGCGTTCAGCTGGGCACGATGGACCTGACGATGACATCCACGGGACCGGTTCCCAACTTCGTCCCCGAGGTTGCCATCCTCGACATCCCGTTCCTGTTTCGGGATTACGCGCATGCCCGCAGCACGCTGGACGGCCCGATCGGCCAGGAGATGCTGCTCAAGTTCCAGCCCAAGGGCCTGGTGGCACTGGCCTGGGGCGAAAACGGCTTCCGCCACATGACCAACAACAAGCGCCCGGTCAACGTGCCTGATGACCTCAAGGGTCTCAAGATGCGCACCATGGAAAACCCGATCCATATCCAGGCGTACAAGCAGTTCGGCATTCTGCCGACCCCCATGGCATTTACCGAAGTGTTCACCGCGCTGCAACAAGGCACGGTCGATGGCCAGGAAAACCCGTTGTCGGTCATCTCGGCCGGCAAGCTCGGCCAAGTCCAGAAACACGTCAGCCTTACCGGTCACGTCTATTCGCCGGCGCTGATCCTGATGAGCAAGGCCAAGTGGGACAAGCTCTCCGCCACGGACAAGGAGGCCTTCACGGCCGCCGCGAAGGAAGCCGTCAAGTCCAACCGCGCACGCATCGACGAGGACGAGCGCAAGGTCGTCACCGAGTTGAAGGCCCAGGGCGTGACCGTGGTGGAAGTGGTGGACAAGGCCAAATTCCAGGCCGCGCTCGGGCCCACCTTCGTCGAATTCGGCAAGCGCTTCGGCCAGGACAACATCGACAAGATCAGGAACGCGAAATAGCAGCGCAACCCCTCCCACGCCGAACCGGTGCAGGGAGCGTTGTGCGTACAAACAAGCCGCCGTGGCATGACTGCCATGGCGGCTTTTTTTCCGCTAGTGATACCCGAAGAGATTGGGCAACCAGGTGCTGATCGCGGGGATCAGTGAAAGCATGGCCAGTACCACGAGCTGCGCATACATGAAAGGCCAGAGTTCCTTCACCATCTTCATCAGCGGCACTTTGGCCACCCGTGACGTCACGAACAATAGCCCACCCACCGGTGGGGTGATCATGCCCATGGTCAGATTGACGATGACGACGATGCCGAACTGAAGGTCATTGATGCCGAGCGCGTGCGCGATCGGCGCAAGAATCGGCACGAGCACGACAATCCCCGGCAGCGGTTCGATGAAGATGCCGAATGCCAGCAGCAGCAGGTTGACCGCCAGCATGAATGCGATCGGGCTGAGGTTCATCCCCACAATCAATTCCGTGAGTTGCTGCGGCACCCGGGATACGGTGAGCACCCACGCAAATGCGCCCGACATCGCAACGATGATCAGTACCGATGCCGTGACGAGCGCCGACCGCGCCAGGATGCCGGGCAGCATGGCCCATGTAAGCGTTCGGTAAATGAGGCTGCCCGCGAACAGCGCGTAAAAGACCGCGACCACGCTTGCCTCGGTCGGCGTGAAGACACCGAACGCGATGCCTCCGAGGATGATGACTGGCAACAGCAGCGCCGGAATCGCCTTCCAGGTGTTGCGCCAGTAATCCTGCAACGTGAGGTTTTGCTCCACGCCACGATAATTGCGACGAACCGAGATGATGTGGTTGATGATCGCCATCGCCACCGCGATCAATATGCCCGGCATGACGCCTGCCACCATCAGGCCGACAAGATTGATGTCGGGATAGACCAGCGCGTAGATGATCATGCTGATCGACGGCGGAATGATCGGTCCCAGGATCGACACGGCGGCCGTCAGCGCAGCGGCATACTCCGGGTGGTAGCCGTCCTTGCGCATCATCCGGATCATGATCGCGCCAGGTCCCGCGGCATCGGCCAGCGCGGAACCGCTGATCCCGGAAAAAAACGTGATCGTCAGGATGTTGGTGTGGCCGAGTCCACCGCGAAACCGGCCCACGAACTGCGACGCAAAGCGCAGCAACACCTCCGACAGCGATCCACCGGTCATGAGTTCGGCGGCGAGAATGAAAAATGGAACCGCCAGCAACGCAAATACGTCCATGCCGCTGAACAGGTATTTAGGCAGCGCAATCAGCGGCATGGTGCCGTTGTAGAGGATGGCCGCGAGCGTTCCGCCACCGAGCGCAAATGCGACCGGCACGCCGATCGCAAGCAGCACGATGCAACCGATGAACAGTACGGCAATCATATTTTCACCGACTCGGGATCGAATTCGGTATCGACAATGAACTGGCGCCTGGCAATGTAGGGCCCCGCCATCAGCAGCAGATGCAAAATAAGCAGCAGGAATCCCACCGGCATCGCGAGATAGACAATTCCAACCGGGATTTCCATCACCGGCGTGGTCTGGCCCCACGTCAGCGCGGCATAGCGGAACCCGATCCAGACCATGAAGCCAAAGAATCCGAGCAGCAGCAGGAAGATCGCTGCGCGGATATACGGCGCCTGGCGCGGAAATGAATCCTGCAGGTTGTCGATCCCGATATGGCCACCGTACCGCAGCACCAGCCCCGCGCCGAGGAAAGTGAGCCAGATCATCAGGTATCGCGACACTTCCTCGACCCAGAGGATGGACGCGTCAGTCAGGAATCGCAGCGCCACGTTGGCAAAC
>JANMCS010000320.1:0-6178 GCA_031361405.1 Betaproteobacteria bacterium | reverse complement strand
CGGCCTTCTTCTTTGCAGTCTTCTTGGCTGCCTTCTTCTTCGGGGCGGCCTTCTTCTTTGCAGTCTTCTTGGCTGCCTTCTTCTTCGGGGCGGCCTTCTTCTTCGCAGTCTTTTTCGCAGCTTTCTTCTTCGGCGCAGCTTTCTTTTTCGCCGGTTTACGTTTAGCTGCCTTCTTCTTCGGCGCCGGGGCCGGAGCCGCGGGCGTCATCATCGACATCATGTCTGCCATCATCTTGGTTTCTCCTGTCTGAGTTACCGTAACTGTTATGTTGCTTCTCTTGGTTGCAGGTGGCTTCGAGCGGTCAATTTTTTTTGGAACCTCTTGACAAACCCATTCCTCCTGCTGCCTGCATTGTAGCCACGTTTACCGGATTTGCAAGATTTCGCCGCCACTTCCGGCACTTGGGATCGCGACTGTTGCGATTTCGCACACGCTCGCGTACCGCGAAAATTCGTTGAATGAACGTGTGATCGAGCATTCCGCGCGACAGCGGATCGCGTCGATGCGCAGCGAAATTCAGGGCAGCGTTTGCTCGTCCGCGAAGAGATCACCAACGCGTTCGCGGCGGCGCACGACATGCATCGCGGCACCATCGACCATCACCTCGCACGCACGCGGCCGCGCGTTGTAGTTCGAGCTCATCGCCATGCCGTACGCACCGGCGGCGCCCACTGCCAGGAGGTCGCCCGGCGCCAGCGACAGGCGGCGATCGAGTGCGAGGAAATCGCCGCTTTCGCAGACGGGGCCGACCACGTCCCACGCGCGTTCGTCGCCGCTGCGGGGGCGGACCGCATCGACCGGATGCCACGCGGAATAGAGTGCCGGGCGCAGGAGGTCGTTCATCGCGGCATCGACGATCGCGAAGTTCTTCGCGGTACCGGGCTTCAGGTATTCGACGCGCGTGAGCAGCACGCCGGCACTGCCGACAATGCGTCGTCCCGGCTCGAGGAGGAGGCGCTCGCGGCGGCGGGCAAAGAGCGTCCGCACCATCGCCGCATAGTCCGCCAGCGCCACCGGTGTTTCATCGCGATAGCGGATGCCGAGACCGCCACCCAGGTCGATGTGCATGAGGTCGATGCCGTCGGCGCGCAGGCGATCGACCAGGTCCAGGACCTTGGCCGCGGCCTCGCGATGGGGCGCGAGTTCGGTGATCTGCGAGCCGATATGAATGTCGATCCCGTGCACGGCGATATGGCGCATCCGCGCCGCGCGCCGATACAACGCGGGGGCGTCGGCGAAGGCCACGCCGAACTTGCTCTCGGCCAACCCGGTGGCGATGTACGGATGTGTTTTCGGATCGACATCCGGGTTCACGCGGAAGCTCACGGGCGCCTTTTTGCCCAGCGCGCCGGCGACGGCGTCGAGGCGTTCGAGCTCGCCTTCGGACTCGACGTTGAAGCAGAGAATCCCGTGGTTCAGCGCATCGACCATTGCTGCCTGCGTCTTGCCGACGCCGGAAAAGACCACCTTGGCGGGATCGCCGCCGACCGCCAGCACGCGCGCAAGTTCACCGCCGGAGACGATGTCGAAGCCGCTGCCGAGATCC
Source organism: Betaproteobacteria bacterium (assembly GCA_031361405.1). Taxonomy (GTDB): domain Bacteria; phylum Pseudomonadota; class Gammaproteobacteria; order Burkholderiales; family Casimicrobiaceae; genus VBCG01. The sequence goes on along the minus strand of JANMCS010000320.1, from coordinate 4,631 downwards.
GCCAGCAACTTCAGCACCGCGAGGTTGGAATTGGCCTTCATCGCGTAGCAGACGAGATGCGGCAGGTCCGCGAAGCCCGCGTTGTAGTCGCGGTAGGCGGCGGCGATGGCCGCCCGCGAGTAGACGTAGCAGGGCGTGCCGAATTGCGCCGCGATCGCGGACAGCGGGACGTCTTCGGCGTGGAGTTCGCCGTCGCGATACGCGAAGACGCTCAAGGCTTCTTCTCGGCGGGTGCCGGTGTCGGAGTGGCAGCAGGCGCCGCTGTGGCGGGGGCCGTGGTCGTGGCCGCGGGTGGTGCCGCGGGCGGCAGGATGAGCGGACCCTTGATGCCGCAACCCGGCAAAGCCGGCAGGGCTAGGAGCAGCACGGCGCAGAGGCGAAATTGACGTAACATCGGCGCAAATCCTAACACGCAGCCATGAGCCAAGACACCGCATTCCTGCAGTCCGCCGACGCCACGCTCGCCGCGATCGGCACGGCGTTGGACCGGGCGCTCGCCACGTCCGATGCCGATGTCGACTGGAGCCTCAACGACGGTATCCTCGAGATCGATTGTGGCGACGACGGCAAGCTCATCGTGAATCGCCACGGCATCAATCGCGAGATCTGGGTGGCGGCCAAGGCGGGCGGCTATCACTTTCGCGCCGACGGCGGCGCCTGGCGCGATACGCGCTCGCAGGAGACATTGGCGGTGGTGCTTCCGCGGCTCTTGCGCGACCAGGCGGACCTGGCCGTCGACCTGTCGGGATTGCCGCCGGCATCCGCGTAGCGGGGCCTGCGCGCGGCCGCGCTCACGCCGCGAGCAGCGCGGTCCAGTCCTCGAGCGCGCGCCGCCGCTCCGCGTGCCCTGGCATCAGCGTTTCCACCAATGCCCAGAAGCGCGCCGAGTGATTGAGCTCCACGAGATGCGCGACCTCGTGGGCGACGACATACTCGGCCAGCGCGGGCGGCAATTGCACCAGCCGCCAATTGAGGCGGATCACGCCGCGGGCGTTGCAGCTGCCCCATTCACTGCGGGCGTTGGACAGGCGCACGGTCGGCGGCGGGGCCGTCAGACGCCCCGCGTAGACCTCGACATGCGGCGTAACGAAACTCCACGCCTGCTCTTGCAGCCATTTGCCCACGGCCGCCGCGATCACCGCTTCCTCGTGCGCATGCGGATGCAGGACGGTCAGGTGGAAGAGGTCGGCGCCGATGCGCTGCTTGCGCGCCGGATAGACCTCCAGCGCCAATTCGCTGCCGCGGAACAGGATGGGCGCCCCGCTTTTCCATTCGCGCGGCATCACGTCGCGGCGGCGCCCGCGCCACTCCGCCAGCGCCTTGACGATCCACTGCGCGCGCTCGACCAGCGCCGCCTCGATCTCGGACAGTGTCACCCAGCGCGGGGCGCGCACCGTGAGTCCTTCGAGGTCGACTTCCATGCCGATCGTGCGTCGCCGCGCCCGGATCAGGCGATAGTCGACGACCTGCTCCGCCAGCGTGACGCGGCGCAATTGGCCCTCGCGGGCGCGCGTGGCGGGATCGCCCTTCAACTGGTCGAGGCGCAGATACGCCGTGGCGACACGCGTCATTGCGGCACTCCCAGGCGCGCGACCTCGGCCTCGATCCATGCTTCCACGGCTTGCATGAACGTGGAGGCATCCCGGCCTTCAGCACTCATCGCCGTGCCGATGGTCATCGTGATCGTGCCGGGCTTCTTGCCGAAGATGCCCTTGGGCCACAGGTAGCCTGCGTTGTGCGCGACTGGAATGATCGGCACGTCCATCGCGATGGAAAGGCGCGCGCCGCCCGTCTTGTACTTGGCGCGCGTGCCCGCGCGGATGCGCGTGCCTTCCGGATAGACAACGATCCAGAAGCCCTGCAGGAACCGCTGGCGACCCTGCTCGACCATCTGCGCCATCGCGTCGGTGCCGGCTTTGCGGTCGATGGTGATGGGCGACGACAGCGCGAAGCCCCAGCCGAAGAACGGGATCGCCAGCAGCTCTTTCTTCGCCACGTAGGCGAGCGGCGGGAAGTATTGATTGAGCGACAGCGTTTCCCACGTCGAGCTGTGCTTCGACGCGACGATATGCGGCGCGGCCATCGTATCGGCAGGAATGTTCTCGAGGCCGTTCACGCGCCAGTGGATGCCGCAGATCACGCGCGCGCCCCACAGGTTGACGCCGCACCAGCTCCGGGCCATCGCGTAGGTCCACAGCCGCGGTGACCAGAACATGGCGAGCATCGCCGCCGCGTAGCAGGGCGTGACGACGAGCTGGAACAGCAGGAAGGCCAGCGAGCGCAGCGCCGACGAGATCGAGGCGGGCGCGCTGCTCATACGAGCACCGCCCTCATTCGGCTTCCTTGCGCCCGCGCGCAAGGCGAGACGCCGAGCAGTCAGCCGATCTCAATCGCGCGGCGACGCGCGCTTCGCGCCTGGCTTCGCCCGCCGCGCTCATTCGCCCACAAGCAAAGCGGACACGGCGAAGGCCAGGTCGGGGAAGATCACGGTGTTCCTGGGGAAATTGCCCTCGCGCAATGTCTTCTCGCCTTTGCCGGTCAACACCAGGATCGGTTGTGCGCCCGCGGCTTCGGCCGCCTGCAGGTCGCGCAGAGAGTCGCCGACACAGGGCACTCCCGTCAACTCCATATTGAAGCGCCGGCCTATCTCGGCCAGCATGCCCGGCTTGGGCTTGCGGCAATCGCAACGCGCATCCGCCGTGTGCGGACAGAAGAACACGGCGTCGAGACGGGCGCCGACATGCGCCAGCGCCTTGTGCATCTTCTCGTGGATGGTGTTGAGCATCGCCATGTCGAAGAGCCCGCGGCCGATGCCCGACTGGTTGGTGGCGACCACCACACGATATCCCGCGTGATTGAGCCGGGCGATGGCTTCGAGGCTGCCGGGCACGACCCGCCATTCGTCGGGCGACTTGATGAACTGGTCGCTGTCCTGGTTGATCACGCCGTCGCGGTCGAGCACGATCAGCCGGGCCGCGCGGGTGGGGATGACGGCTTCGGAACCGAGCTGGACCATGGCGTTACTGGGCCAGCTTCGAAATGTCGGCAACGCGGTTCATCGTGGCCGCGACGCCGCGCAGCAACGCCAGCCGGTTGGCGCGAATGGCGGGATCGTCGGCCATCACCATCACCTCCTCGAAATAGCGGTCGACCGCCGGCTTGGCAGTGGCCAGCGCGCGCAGGGCTCCGGCAAAATCACCGCTGTCGTAGTTGGCATCGACCTGGGGCGTGAGCCGCGCGAAGATCGCATGCAAGTCGGCCTCCGCGCCCGCTGCCAGATGCGCATGGTCGACGGCGGATGCGGCCTCGGCGCCGTTCTTGCGCAGGATGTTGACGATGCGCTTGTTGGCCGCGGCCAGTGCGGCGGCTTCGGGCAGCGCCGCGAAGTCCTGCACGGCGGCCAGTCGCGACGGCAGGTCGGCAATGGTGTCGGGATGGGCATCGACGACCGCCGCCACCTGGTTGGCGGTGTAGCCCTGCTCGCGCAGGTAGCCGCGCAGTCGCTCGACGATGAAATCGAGCATGGCCTCGCGCGCCGGCGTGAATCCCGGAACCGCATGGAAGGAGGCCAACGCGGTGTCGACCAGCTGGCCCAAGCCCAGCGCCCGCTGGCGCTCGATCAGGATCCGGATCACCCCAAGCGCCGCGCGCCGCAGCGCGAACGGATCCTTGTCGCCAGTGGGCACCTGGCCGATGCCGAACATGCCGGCCAGCGATTCCAGCTTGTCGGCGAGTGCCACCGACTGCGCGACGGCGTCCTCGGGCAGCGCGGCGCCGGCCCCCTTGGGCCAGTAGTGCTGCTCGATGGCGGCGGCGACGGCAGGCGTCTCGCCGTCATGCATCGCGTAATAGCGGCCCATCAGGCCCTGCAGTTCGGGGAATTCGCCGACCATGTCAGTGACGAGATCGGCCTTGGCCAGTTGCGCGGCGCGATCCACCTGCGCCGCATCGGCGCCGAGCAACGGCGCGATGGACGCGGCAATGTGGCGCACGCGGTCCATGCGCGCGGCCTGTGTGCCCAGCTTGTTGTGGTAAACGATGCTGCGCAGCTTGTCGACCCGGGTGTCGAGCCGCTGCCGGCGATCCTGGTCGAAGAAGAACTTGGCATCGGCCAGCCGGGCGCGCAGCACGCGCTCGTTGCCGGCGATGATGGCTGCCGGATCGGGCGTTTCGAGATTGCTGACGAGCAGGAAGCGATTGACGAGGCGCCCGGCATCGTCGGCCAGCGCGAAGTACTTTTGGTTCAACTGCATTGTCAGGATCAGGCATTCCTGGGGCACGGTCAGAAATGCTTCGTCAAACGTGCCGGCATAAACGACCGGCCATTCGACCAGCGCCGTGACTTCGTCGAGCAGCGCATCCGGCATGATCGGGCGGGCGTTGCCGGCGGCACGTTCGAGGCCCACCACGATCCGCGCTCGGCGGGCGGCGAACGACGGGATGACCTTGCCTTCGGCTTCAAGCGTAGGCGCGTAAGCGTCAGCGGTGGCAATGGTGCGCTCGCCCTTCGACAGGAAGCGGTGGCCGCCGGTGGTCCGTCCCGCGTGCAGGTCGAGCGCGGTGACCGGAACGACGTCGGCCCCGTGCAGCGCGATGAGCCCGTGGGCGGGACGCACGAACTTCACGGTGGA
>JANMCS010000319.1:0-1659 GCA_031361405.1 Betaproteobacteria bacterium | reverse complement strand
CACCGCGCACGATATCTCGAGCTACAGCTTCGCCGCGCTGGCCAAGGGCGCGCGGCCGCTGCTGCAGGGGCGCAATGGCGCGCTGGTCACGCTGACCTATCTCGGTGCCGTGCGCGCGCTGGCCAACTACAACGTGATGGGGCTCGCCAAGGCCAGCCTCGAGGCCAACGTCCGCTATCTCGCCGCGGCGCTGGGACCGGAGCAGATCCGCGTGAACGGCATTTCCGCAGGGCCGATCAAGACGCTGGCCGCTGCCGGCATCGGCGGCTTTTCGAAGATCCTGCACTTCGTCGAAAAATCCGCGCCGCTGCGGCGCAACGTCACGATCGACGAAGTCGGCAACGTGGCTGCGTTCCTCCTGTCCGATCTCGCCAGCGGGATCACCGGCGAAATCACCTATGTCGATTGCGGTTTCTCGACAGTGGCCGCCGGGCTCGGCGACGAATAGACCTGCATGGCCAGCCGCCGCTTCGACGCCGTCATCGTCGGTGGTGGGCACAACGGCCTGACCTGCGCCGCGTATCTCGCAGCCGCCGGCTTGTCGGCCTGTGTCGCCGAAAGGCGTGCCGTGCTGGGCGGCGCGGCGGTCACCGAGGAATTCCATCCCGGCTTTCGCAATTCCACGGCGAGCTACACCGTCAGCCTGCTCGATCCGCAGGTGATCCGCGACCTGCGTCTCGCCGAACACGGCCTGGTCGTGCGCGAGCGGCCGTTTTCCAATTTCCTGCCGCTGCCCGACGGGCAGTACCTCAAAGTCGGTGGCGGACTCGGCCCCACGCAGGCCGAGGTGGCGAAGTTCTCGCGCCGCGATGCGGAAGCGCTGCCGGCCTACTACGCGATGCTCGAGCGCGTGGCCGCGGTGCTGCGCGCGATGCTGGGCGTGACGCCGCCGAATATCCGCGCCGGTGGTGTCGCGGATGTGGGCGCGATGCTGGAACTGTTCGGCATCGCCCGACCCCTGTGTAGGCTGTCGCTGGCCGATCGGCGCGATCTGCTCGACCTCTTCACCAAGAGCGCGGGCGACGTACTCGATCGCTGGTTCGACAGCGCGCCAATCAAGGCGGCCTTCGGCTTCGATGCCGTCGTCGGCAACTTTGCCAGTCCGTACACGCCGGGGTCGGCCTACGTGCTGCTGCATCACGTCTTCGGCGAGGTCAACGGCAAGCCCGGGCAATGGGGCCACGCGGTGGGCGGCATGGGCGCGATCACGCAGGCGATGGCGCGCGAGTGCGAAGCGCGCGGCGTCGTGCTGCGCACGCGGGCGCCGGTCGCGCGGGTCATCGTCAAGGCCGGCCGCGCGGCCGGCGTCGAACTGGCGGATGGCGAAGTGATCGAAGGCAAGCGCGTGATCGCCAACGTCAATCCGAAGCTCCTGTTCGACCAGCTCGTGGCGCCGGAACATGTCGACGCTGATTTTCTTGCGCGCATTGCCGCGTACCGCTGCGGCTCGGGTACCTTCAGGATGAACGTCGCGCTGTCCGCGCTGCCCGATTTCGCCGCGCTGCCCGGCCGCCACGCGCAGCCGCATCACAGCAGCGGCATCATCATGGCGCCGACGCTCGCGTACATGGAACAGGCGTATTTCGATGCGAAGACGCATGGCTGGTCGAAGGCGCCGATCGTCGAGATGCTGCTGCCCTCGACCGTGGACGATTCGCT
>JANMCS010000288.1:0-4536 GCA_031361405.1 Betaproteobacteria bacterium | reverse complement strand
CATCGACCAGGCCTCCGCGCGGTTGTCCGAACAGGTCGGCCGCGAGTTGTTCCAGTCCTATCTGCAGAGCCTGCGGGCCAAGGCCGACGTCAAGGTCAATCAGGCCAACCTCGACAAGAAGTAAAGGCTTCGCGGGCGCGTCCGGTGCGCCGCACGAATGCAAACGGCGACCACAGGGTCGCCGTTCATTTTCCTCGCCGCTGCTGCGGCGTCGTTGGCGGGTCAGCCGGCCTGGCAGTTGGCCTTGATCCAGGTGTCCAGGTCGGCGCGTTCACGGCGCCGGACCTCGTTGTCCACGAACACGTCCTCGCCCTTTCCGTTCTTGCGGACGATGGGCACTTCTTCGGCAGCCAGCGTGCGTGTCTGGCCCAACGCGCGCGTGCACATCTCGTTGCGCTTGACGGACTCGGCGCGTTGCGCGTCGGACTTCTTGGCGGTTTCCGCCGCATCGAGTTGGCGCTTCTTGAACTCGCCTTCCTGCTTGTTGAAATCCTTCACCGCCGTCGTATTGGCCGGCGGAGGCGGACCCTGCACGATCTCGGACTTGAAGTTGCCCGACGGCGGCTGGTCGGAGTACACCACGCGGCCATTGGCATCGGTCCACTTGTAAAGCGTGGCGGCAGCCGATCCCGCGGCCAGCAGCAACAGCGCGGCCAAAATTACGGGAACCGTGCGACCGAATTTGCCGAATCGTGCCATGCGGAGGGGACCCGACGCGCGCGACCATGGGGGCGCTGCGCAGAATTATGACGATGGCAAGGTACTCCAGCCGCTGCACGGGGTCAATCGACGTCCGACGGAGGCGCGCCGTCGGCACCCCGAATGTGTTGCAGGCGCGCCCGCTTGGGGAAGGGGGTAGCCGCGGGTATAATCGATATTTGCGCATAGGAGAAAGTTCAATGCGTGTTGTCCGCAAAGCGCTGACCTTCGACGACGTACTGCTGGTCCCCGCCCACTCCACCGTCGTTCCCCGCGACGTCTGCCTTGCCACCCGCCTCACGCCCTCGATCGGCCTCAACATCCCGCTGATTGCCGCGGCGATGGATACCGTCACCGATGCCCGCCTCGCGATTGCCATCGCACAGGAAGGGGGCATGGGTGTCATCCACAAGAACATGTCGCCGGCGCGGCAGGCCGCCGAAGTGGCCAAGGTCAAACGCTTCGAAAGCGGCGTGGTCAAGGATCCGATCACCGTGCCGCCCACGATGTCGGTGCGCGAGGTGCTGGCGCTCACCAAGCGCCACCGGATTTCAGGGCTGCCGGTGGTCGACGGCAAGCGCGTGATCGGCATCGTCACCAATCGCGACACGCGCTTCGAGACCAATCTCGACCAGCCGGTGTCGAACATCATGACGAAGGGCGATGCGCTGGTCACGGTGCCCGAAGGTACCGAACTCGAGGTCGCCAAGGCGCTGATGCACCGCCACCGCCTTGAACGCGTGCTGGTGGTGAATGGCGGCATGGAGTTGCGCGGCCTCATCACCGTCAAGGACATTCTCAAATCCACCGAGCATCCGTTGGCGTCCAAGGACGCTCTGGGCCGGCTGCGCGCAGGCGCTGCGGTGGGCACCGGGGCCGATACCGAGGAGCGCGTCGATGCGTTGGTGGCAGCCGGCGTGGACGTGATCGTGGTCGATACTTCGCACGGTCATTCGCAAGGCGTGCTCGAACGGGTGCAGTGGGTCAAGCGACGGTATCCCGACGTGCAGATCATCGGCGGCAATGTGGCCACAGCCGCAGGCGCCAAGGCGCTGGCCGATCATGGTGCGGATGCGGTCAAGGTGGGCATCGGCCCCGGCTCGATCTGCACGACGCGCATCGTCGCCGGTGTAGGCGTACCGCAGATCTCCGCCATCCAGTTTGCCATAGAGGCCCTGACCAGCAGCGGCGTGCCGGTGATCGCCGACGGTGGCATCCGCTATTCCGGCGACATCGCCAAGGCCTTGGCCGCCGGCGCGTCGTGCGTGATGCTGGGCAGTCTCTTTGCCGGCACCGAGGAAGCGCCGGGCGAGATCGAGTTGTACCAGGGCCGTTCGTACAAGAGCTATCGCGGCATGGGCTCGCTGGGCGCGATGCAGGAGGGCAGTTCCGATCGCTATTTCCAGGACGCCGAAGGCGAGGGCGCGGCCGAGAAGCTGGTACCGGAAGGCATCGAGGGTCGCGTGCCGTACAAGGGCGTGCTGGCCTCGGTCATTCACCAGCTGATGGGTGGGCTGCGCGCGGCAATGGGTTACTGCGGTTGCGCGACAGTGGAGGAGTTGTCCACCCGCGCCGAGTTTGTCGAGATCACGTCGGCAGGCATCCGCGAATCGCATGTGCACGATGTGCAGATCGTGAAAGAGGCACCCAACTACCGGGTGCAATAGGTCCCATGTCGCGCGGGCCGGTGTTGACCGGCCCGTTTTCATTCAGTCTTCGCTTAACCTGCGGAACATCATGGCCGCCGCCTCCCATTCCCGCCTCCTGATTCTCGATTTCGGCTCGCAACTCACGCAATTGATCGCGCGGCGACTGCGCGAGACCCACGTCTATTGCGAGGTGCATCCATGGGACGTATCCGACGACTTCATCCGCAGCTACGTACCAAAGGGCATCGTGCTGTCGGGCGGACCCAATAGCGTTGTCGATGGCGACACGCCACGCGTGCCCGAAGCCGTGTGGACCGCAGGCGTCCCCGTGCTGGGCATCTGCTACGGCATGCAGGCAATGGCGGCGCAGCTGGGAGGCGCCGTTGAACTCGGGCACGTCCGCGAGTTTGGCTATGCCGAGGTACGTGCGCGCGGCCACGGTGCGTTGTTTCGCGATATCCGGGATCGCAGCAACGCCGAGGGGCATGAGTTGCTCGAGGTATGGATGAGCCATGGCGACAAGGTCACTGCGCTGCCGCCGGGATTCAAGCTGACCGGATCGTCGGCGTCCTGCGCCATTGCGGCCATGGCCGACGAAACGCGCCACTTCTACGGGTTGCAGTTCCATCCCGAGGTGACGCATACGATGCAGGGCGCGGCGTTGCTATCGCGCTTCGCGCACGACATCTGCGGTTGCGGCAACGATTGGAACATGCACGACTACGCGGCGGAAGCCGTCGCCGCGATTCGCGCGAAAGTGGGCGATGACGATGTTCTGCTCGGGTTGTCGGGGGGCGTCGATTCGTCCGTTGCGGCGGCGCTGATCCACAAGGCGATCGGCGATCGCCTCACCTGCGTGTTTGTCGATCATGGCCTGCTGCGCCTCGACGAAGCACAGGATGTGATGAAGACGTTCGCGCAGAATCTGGGCGTGCGGGTCATCCACGTCGACGCCAGCGAGGAATTCCTGGCGGCGCTGGCCGGCATCAGCGACCCGGAGGCCAAGCGCAAGATCATCGGGCGCCTGTTCGTGGATGTGTTCCAGCGCGAATCAGCCAAGCTGTCCAAAGTGAAGTGGCTGGCGCAGGGCACGATCTATCCCGACGTGATCGAATCGGCCGGGGCCAAGACGGGCAAGGCGCATACGATCAAGTCGCATCACAACGTGGGCGGCTTGCCGGAGACGCTGCATTTGAAGTTGCTGGAACCGTTGCGCGAACTCTTCAAGGACGAAGTGCGCGAACTGGGGCTGGAGCTGGGGCTGCCGCGCGACATGGTGTTCCGCCACCCGTTTCCGGGACCGGGCCTTGCCGTGCGCATTCTCGGCGACATCACGCGCGCCCGCGCCGACCTCCTGCGCCGCGCCGATGCGATCTTCATCGAGGAATTGCGCAACACGCCGGCCGCCAACGGGCGCACGTGGTACGAGCAGACGGCGCAGGCGTTTGCCGTGTTCCTGCCGGTGCGCTCGGTGGGCGTGATGGGGGACGGCCGCACCTACGAAAACGCAGTGGCGCTGCGCGCCGTGCAGACCACCGACTTCATGACGGCGCATTGGGCGCACCTTCCGCATGAGTTGCTGGCCCGCGTATCCAATCGGATCACGAACGAAGTGCGCGGGTTCAATCGCGTGGTCTACGATATATCCAGCAAGCCGCCTGCAACGATCGAGTGGGAGTAGGCTGCATCAAAATTGAAACAATTCGAGGATTGGTATCTGCTGGCTATGCCCCATAGTCATGTCTGACTATCCCGCACAACATGAAAGTTGCGTCACGTCCTTCGAGAACGTTTGCGCCGCCAGCTTCAGCCCCTCGACCATCGTCAGGTAGGGGAAGAGCTGGTCGGCGAGTTCCTGGACGGTCATGCGGTTGCGGATGGCCAGAACGGCGGTCTGAATCAATTCACCGGCTTCGGGCGCTACTGCCTGCACGCCAATCAACCGGCCTGAGCCTGACTCGGTGACCAGCTTGATAAAGCCGCGCGGGTCGAAGTTGACGAGCGCCCGCGGCACGTTGTCGAGCGTGAGCAGGCGGCTGTCGGTCTCGATCCCGTCGTCGCGCGCCTTCGCTTCGCTGTAGCCGACCGTGGCGACCTGGGGGTCGGTAAACACGACTGCCGGCATCGCGGTCAGATCAAGGACGGCCTCGCCGCCGGTCATGTTGGTCGCCGCGCGGGTGCCGGCGGC
>JANMCS010000577.1:0-1253 GCA_031361405.1 Betaproteobacteria bacterium | reverse complement strand
CGGTCGCGCCGTTGGTGCCGCAGGCTCTGGCCCAGACCCCGGCGGCCGCGCCGGCTGCTGCGCCGACCGCTCCTGCCGCACCCGCGGCGGCCGAAGCACCGGCTGCGCCCAAAGCGCCCGCCGCGCCGAAGGCCGCCGCCGAAGTCATCGACAACCCCTACGGCCTCGAGGCGTTGTGGAAAGGCGGCGACATCGTCGCCAAGATCACGCTGGCCATTCTCGTGATCATGTCGATGGGCAGCTGGTACATCATCATCACCAAAGTCTATGAACAGTACAAGATGGGCGTGGCCGCACGTTCGGCCCAGAAGTCCTTCTGGAAGGCGCCCACGGTGAAGCAGGGCCTCGATACGCTGAAGAGCGGCAGCCCGTACCGATGGATCGCCGAAACCGGCCTCGAAGCCACCAACAAGCACGACGGCATGCTGGGCAACGTCGACTTCAACGAGTGGGTCACGATGTCGATCCAGCGCTCGGTCGACAGCGTGAACAGCCGCATGCAGGACGGCCTTGCATTCCTGGCCACCGTCGGTTCGACCGCCCCGTTCGTGGGACTGTTTGGCACCGTATGGGGCATCTACCACGCGCTGACGGCCATCGGCATTGCCGGCCAGGCGTCGATCGACAAGGTTGCCGGTCCTGTGGGCGAAGCCTTGATCATGACGGCCATCGGCCTCGCGGTCGCGGTTCCCGCCGTGTTGGGCTACAACTGGCTCATCCGCCGCAACAAGGCGCAGATGGACCTCGTGCGCGGTTTTGGCGCCGATCTGCACGCGGTGCTGCTGTCGGCACCGAAGCCGCAGGCGCGGGGCTGACACCATGTCGATGAACGTCGGCACGGCCGATGGCGACGAGGACGAGATCGTCTCCACCATCAACACCACGCCGCTGGTCGACGTGATGCTGGTGCTGCTGATCATCTTCCTGATCACCATTCCGGTGGTCACGACGTCGATCCCGGTGGCGCTGCCGAAGGAGCGCAACGAGATCCGCGAGACCAAGCCGGAAAACATCGTGATCTCGGTCGATGTCCAGGGCCGCATCTTCTGGAACGACCTGCGCATCCCCAGCACCAACGCTCTGATTGACCGGCTGAAGAAGATCGCGGTGCTGACGCCGCAGCCGGAGCTGCAGATCCGCGGCGACGGCGGCGCCCGCTACGAATCCGTGGGCCGGATCATCTATGCGGCGCAGCGCGCGGGCATTGCCAAGGTGGGCTTCATCACCGAACCGCCGCCGCGCAACTGACGCGC
>JANMCS010000573.1:0-14595 GCA_031361405.1 Betaproteobacteria bacterium | reverse complement strand
TTCGAAGTAGGTCACGACCCCGGCCTCGCCAAGGTCGTTGGCAAGCTCGGCGACCTGTTCGGCGCCGATGTGCGTGGCGCCCAGCATGGCGCGCAGATCGCCATCGATCAGGTCCGGACACCGGCTGTTGAGCAGCAGCAGCTGCCACAGGTCCTCGCGGATGGCGCCGGCCTCGATCAACTTGAGCGGCGGCAGCCGGATGCCTTCGTGGAAGATCTCGGTCGCTTGCGGGTTGTAGGTGCCGGCAGCACCGCCGCCGATGTCGGACTGGTGCGCGCGGTTGCAGGCGAACGCGACCAACTTTCCCGCCGCGAACACCGGCCGCGCAATCACCCAGTCGGGCAGGTGGTTGCCGCCCGCGGCATAGGGGTCGCTCAGCAGGAACGCGTCGCCGGGCGCGATGTTGCCGGCGAACACGCGCAGCAGCGCGCGCACCGCAAAGCCGCCGCCGCCGGTATGGATGGGGATCCCGTCAGCCTGGCTGACCAGCGTGCCCGCGGCATCGGTGATAAAGCACGAGAAATCGTGCGACTGGTTGAAGATCGGGCTGCGCGACGTGCGGATCATCACAAAGCCCATCTGCCGCGCGATGTGATCGAGCCGTGCCTGGACCAGCGCAAGCTGGATGGGGTCGAGCGCGGGTGCTGCACGCGCAACTGCATCCCGCTCGTGTTGCAGAGTCGCTGGCGTGGTCATCTCGTCATCTCGGAAAGTTTGCCCGGTGCGGCCGCCGTATCCGCAACCGAACGCAGATCGATCACGAAGTTGCCTGCGGCGTCCACGTGCAGACGGTCGCCCACGCCGATCAACACGGTCGTCGTATATTCGTCGATCACCGCGGGTCCGGCAATCGCGTGACCCGTGCGCAACTTCCAGCCCTCGTAGACCGGCGTGTCGACCCAGCCCCTGTCGGTATCGAGCCACACACGCCGGTGTCCGCCGGGCGCGGGCTTGTCGGCCGCGCGCGTCAGTGCCTCGGACTGCAGCGGCGGCAGGCGCCCCGTGCCGGTAACACGCTGGCGCGTCATCAGGATGGCGCCGCCCGGCTGGATGTGGCCGTACTGGCGCATGTGCTCCGCTTCGAAATCGGCGCGGATGCGCGCGGGGTCCCAACCCTCGCCGGCGAGCGGCACGGTGATGTCCCACTGCTGCGACTGGTAGCGGAGATCGACGAGGCGCACGAGTTGGCGGTCGGCATCGGCGAAGCCTTCCTGCGCGAGTGTGGCGCGCGCTTCCTCTTCGAGCGTCGCGAACAGCTGCTCGACGCGCGCGGGGTCGATCGCATCGAGGTCGCCCAACTGCATGCGCACATAATCGTGGCGCACATCGGCGTGCAGCATGCCCAGCGCGCAGAATGCGCCCGCGAGCCGCGGCACGTAGACGCGACGGCAGCCCAGGTGGCGCCCGACCGCAGCGCCATGCACGGGGCCCGCGCCGCCCGCAGCAACCAGCGTGAAGCGGCGCGGATCATGGCCGCGCTCGACACTCAGCCGCTGCACCGCGTGCAGCAGCTTCTGTTCCATCAGGCGCACGATGCCCGCTGCGGCGTCTTCGCAACTCATGCCGAGCGGATCGGCAATCTCGCGTTGCACGGCCGCCGTGGCCAGCGCCTCGTCGATGCGCAGCACCTGTCCGGCTTTGCCAGACGCGCGCAGCCGGCCGAGCACCACCTGCGCATCGGTGACCGTCGCGCGCGTGCCGCCGCGTCCGTAGCATGCGGGGCCGGGGACGGCGCCCGCGCCCTGCGGCCCGAGGGTCAACATGCCTTCGACGACATTGGCGATCGTGCCGCCGCCGGCGCCGATCGTGTGCACATCAACCGAGCGGGTGACGACGTCATAGCCGCCGATGCTGAGCTGGTCCGTGAACCCGATGGCGCCGCCGCTCATCAGCAGCACGTCGCAGCTGGTCCCGCCGATTTCCATTGATACGAGGTCGTTCGATCCGATCGCGCGGCTGTAGAAGTCGAGCGCGCCCACGCCGGCCGCCGGGCCGGAGAGCAGCAGCGTCACCGGCCGCGTGGCAACCTGGCCGACGGAGATGGCGCCGCCGTTGCTCTGGATCAGCAGCAGCGGACGCTGCAGGCCGAGAGCAAGCAGCCGGCGATTGAGGTTCTGCAGGTACGTCACCGTGCGCGGCGTGATGTACGCGTTGAGCACGGCGGTCGAGGTCCGTTCGTATTCGCCCATCACCGGCGCGATATCGGCCGAGCAGGTCACCCACTTCGTAGGCCAGCAGCGCGCCAGTTCCTGCGCGGCCTTCGCTTCGTGCACGGGATCGAGGTAACTGTTGAAGAAGGCGATGACGACCGCTTCGACGCCGGCCTTCTGGAATTCCGCCACCGCGCTCTTGATGTCGTCCGTGGACACGGCAAGCGCCTCGCGGCCGTGGCGATCGATGCGCTCCGCGACGGGCCGGCGCAAGGCGCGCGGCACCAGCACGGGCGGGTAAGGCACGCGGTGATCCCAGGGGTTGTCGCGCAAGCCGCGGCGGATCTCGAGCGCATCGCGAAAGCCGTCGGTGACGAGCATCCCGACGCGCGCGCCGCTGCGCTCGAGCACCGTGTTGGTGGCGATCGTCGAGCCATGCACGAACAGCGATGTCCGGCCCAGCAGTTCGGGCAGGGTGCAGCCGACGCTGATCGCCGCTGCGGCAACCGCATCGAAGGCACCCTGCGCCGGATCGGCGGGCACCGTCGGCACCTTGAACACCTGCACGTGCCCGGTCTCGTCAGCCAGCACCAGGTCGGTGAACGTGCCGCCGATGTCGACGCCGATGCGCCAGCTATGCACGGGCTCGTTCATGCGAGAGCTTTCGCGCGAGCCTTGCGCGGGCGCGGTGCCGGCGCCTCCTCGAGCGCCGGGCGCACCGCCTGCAAGTGACGCACCGGTTGCGCCTGCGCACTGATTTCCTGCGCCGCGGCAATCACCGCAGGCGGCACGCGCTTGTTCCACGCGGCGTCGATGCGATAGCGCGGCGACGACACGCAGAGCGCCGCGACAACCTTGCCATCGGCGCCGAAGATCGGCGCGGCCACGCCGCCGACATCGGAACGGAACGTGCCGAGCGTCTGCGCGTAGCCGCGCTGGCGGATGCGCGCGAGTTCGCGCCGCAACACATCGTGGTCGGTGATCGTCTCGGGCGCCCACGCGGGCAGCTGCGCCGGCAGCACCGCCTGCAATCGCTCGGGCGGCAGCCAGGCCAGGCACGCCAGCCCGGTGGAGGTCACGTGCGCGGGCAGCCGCGAACCCACGTCGATATAGACGCGGACCGCTTGCCGCGATTCGATCACGTGCAGGTAGACGACCTCGAAACCGTTGTCGATGGCGCCGAGGATGGCGCCGTCACCGACGGCATCGGCCATGCGCTGCATCACCGGCACGGCGCGCGGCACCAGCTCGACGCCGGGAACCGACCAGCCGATTTCCCATGCCTTGTAGCCCAGGCTGTAGACGCCGCCTTCGCCGCGGACGACGAGGCCACGCGCGCATAACGTGGCCAGGATCCGGTGAATGCCGGCCTTCGACATCCCGATCGCCGCGGCCACCGCGCCCAACGCAACCGGCTTCCGTTCCCGGGCGAGGAACTCGATGACATCGATCCCATGGCTCAGCGCGGTCAGCATGATCGTTCGCTATTGGAAAACGCTGTTTCTCATTGGGCAATCGTAGCATCGCCATCGGCGAAGGGCAATGCTGGCGCGACGCATCGGGCGCGCAGAAACTCTCCGCGACAGCGAGGCCTTCAAGTCAAGAACGTGGATGCCCGGGCGATGGGGGAGCGCGCCAACAATGCGCGCGTCAAAGTCACCCGCGGCAGAGCGACGTCAGAACCCTTCGAAGCACCGGTCCAGTGCCTGCGCCACCTGTTCCACATCGGATCGTTGCAGGCACATCGGCGGCACCATGCGCAGGATGTTCCGGTGCGCGCCCGACTTGCTGACGATCAGACCATGTTCGCGCGTGCGCTCGAAGATCTCCGCCGTCGCCTGCGTGGCCGGCGTCCTGCTCTCTCGATCGGTGACAAGTTCGATGGCCTGCATCAGGCCGCGCCCCCGCACCTCGCCGATGATCGGGTGGCGCGCCTGCAGTTGCAGCAGCACCGCGCGCAACGCCGCGCCGACCTCGCGCGCATGGTCCTGCAGCCGCTCGTCGTCGATCACCTGCAGCACTGCGCGCCCGGCGGCGCACGCCATCGGGCTGGCGCCGTAGGTGTTGAAGTAGAACTTGCCGCCGAGGCTGTCGGCTACCGGTCGCTGCGCCACCACTGCGCCTAGCGGAAAGCCGTTGCCGATGCCTTTCGCCATCACGACCACCTCCGGCATCACGCCGTGGTGCTCGAAGGCCCAGAAGCTGTCGCCGGTGCGGCCGAAACCCGACTGCACTTCGTCGACGATCAGGATGCCGCCCGCGGCACGCACCTTCGCGGCGGCGGCGGCGAGGTAGCCGGGTGGCAGCTCGATGATGCCGCCGTAACCCAGGATCGGCTCGACCAGCAGGCCCGCCAGGCGCCCCGGCGTGGCGTACTGGATCGTGCGGTCGATCTCGTCCAGGTAGGCCTGCGTGTCGGCGCCGAAGATGCCGCGATACGGATCAGGGTTGGCGATGTGGTGGATGCCGCCGAGCAGGGGAATGGGGTGCCGGAACGCGGCGATGCCGGTCAGCGACTGCGCGCCCATGGTGGCGCCGTGATAACCGTTGCGCAATGCCAGCATGTCGATGTTGCGCGTGTACGACTGGGCCAGCACCAGCGCCAGGTCGATCGCCTCGGCCCCGCTGCTGGTGAAGTGGACCACCCAGTCGGGACCGGCGGGCATGCACGCCACCAGTTCCTCGGCATAGTGGGCCGGGACCGGGTGCGAGAACATCGTCGTGCAGTGCTGCAGTTGGCCGATCTGCGCCTGCACCGCGGCGTTGACCACCGGATGCGCGTGACCGACCGAGATGCACACGTTCATGCCCAGCAGGTCGATGTACTTCCTGCCGCTCTCGTCCCACAGGTACTGGCCCTGGCCGCGGCTGAACACCAGCGGCTCGCGGTACGGCATGAACGACTTCTGCGACGCGGCGTAATAGCGCTCGCGGCGGGCCACGATGGCCGGCTTGGACCAGTCGAGTTGAAGGTCAGCCATCGTGCATCCTTCAGTAGGAGGCTTGCAGCGTCGACTGTGCCGCGCCTTCGTTGCGCACCGCCGCCACCGCCGTGCGCACGTCGGCCAGGTACTCGTCGAGCGACATCGCATGCACCATCGACATCATCCGGTGGATGCCGTGCGGCTGCTGCACCAGGCCGGGCAGCCAACCCTTCGGCGCCATCAGTTCCGCGACGCGGAAGGCGTCGAACTCCTCCGAGCCATAGGTCACGATCGACAGGTGCGGGTTGCCCAGCACCTTCAGCCCGTCGATGGACTCGATGCCCACCCGGTAGGCGTCGACGAATGCCATCAGGTCGCGCGCCACGCGTTGGTAGCCCTGCAGGCCCAGGAACTGGAACACCGCCCAGGCCGCGGCCACGCCGCCGGCCGGCCGGGTGCCGACCAGCGTGGACGTGAGGAAGCGTCCGTTGGGCCAGATGTTGGCGTCGAAGTATTGGAACTTCGCGAACTCCGGCGAGCGATAGAACACCGTGGACGCGGGCTTGGGGCAGAAGCCGAACTTGTGCAGGTCCGCGGACATCGAGTGCACCGCCGGTACGCTGAAGTCGAAGGCCGGGATGTCGCGCCCGATCATCTTCGCGAAGGGGGCCAGATAACCGCCGACGCAGGCGTCCACGTGCAGCCAGAGGCAGCGCCGCTGCGCCAGCGCGCCGATCGCGGCGATCGGGTCGATGACGCCGTACGGGAAGCACGGCGCCGAGCCGACCAGCATGATGGTGTCGCCGTCGATCAACGCCTCCAATGCCGCCACGTCGGCGCGATAGTCCGCACCGACCGGCGCGCGCTTCACGTGCAGGTCCATCAGCTTCGCGGCCTTCTCGAAGGCCGGGTGCGCCGACAACGGCGCCACGATGTTGCCGCGATGCTGCGCGTCGCCGCGTTGCTGGCGCGTCCAGTCGCGGCAGGCCTGCACTGCCTGGATGATGCTTTCCGTGCCGCCGGTGGTCATGAAACCCGCCGCTGCTGCGGGCGCGTTGAAGAGACCCAGCGCCATCGCCACGACTTCGCTCTCCATCTGCTTGACGCTGGGGAACGCACGTCCGGCGCCGAGCGCGTTTTCGCTGAAGTACTCGAAGAACGCCGCGCGCCCCATCTCGTAGAGCGGCTCGTCGGCCTTGAACACGTACAGCGGCGAGCGGCCATGCATCCAGTCCGTGTCGCCGCCCTTCCGCGCGCGCATCTCGGCCAGGATTTCGGCTTGCGGGCGTCCGTGTTCGGGCATCGTCATGCGCATCGCGTCTCCTCGGTTCGGCAGCCTCGCGGCCGGTCTTGACTGAGGCTACCGAGCCGCCTAGGATTCGTCAATGCCTACCCCACGTTCGGTTTTGACGAACACCGTACACCCACGCGCGCGCTCCGGCATCAACAGCGGGCTCGACGTGCTGGAGTGCGTCGCCGCCAGCCAGGCGCCCCTCAGCCTGACCCACATCGCGGCGACGCTGGGCATGGCCAAGTCCAGCGTGCACCCGTTGCTGCAGGCCCTGGTTGGCCGCGGTTACCTGGAACGCCAGGACGACCAGTGCTACGGCGTGGGCGTCAAGGCCTGGGAGGTGGGCTGCCGTGCCGCCTTCGTCGAGATCGGCCGCGTGGCGGAGCCGTACATGGCCGAGCTGGTGTGCAGCGTGCAGGAAGGCGCATCGCTGGGACAGCTCGATGGCGCATACACCGTGTGCATCCAGGTCGCCGAGAGCCCGCAGGCTGTGCGCGTGCACTGCGCGGTGGGCGAGCGAAATCCGGCGCATTGCCTGTCCAATGGTCTGGTCCTGCTGGCCGCCATGAGCGACGACGAGGTCACCGCGCTGCTGTCGCGGAAGCTGCTGCAAGTGACACCGCACACTCTGGCCACGCGCGACCTGGTACTGGCCGAGTTGCAGCGGATCCGCCGGCGCGGCTATTCAGTGTGTCGCGGCAGCTGGCGGGTCGATGTGGCGGGCGTAGCGGTGGCCATCCGCGGGCCGGAGCGCCGCGCCGTGGCCGCGCTATCCATTGCCTTGCCGCGCGAGCGCCTGACGCCGAGGCATCTTGGTCGCATCAGCGCCGCGCTGCTGGTGGCTGCCGCAGGCATCGAGCGAAAGCTTGGCGGGCCGGCAGCGCAGGCTTAGTCACCGCGCAGGACCACGAAGCGCACGCCGGTTGTATGTGGAACGGTCGATTCGGTTCCGTGAGCACGAGACTTGCCCGGGAGAACCCGCGTCCCGCCGGCGTCCCTTGCGGCATCCACGAAAGGATTCCAAGTCCCCGTCCGCCTGCCGCGGCGCGGTGCCCCGCGCTCGGCCCCCGCGGCCCCGCGGCCCCGCGTTGCGGCGTTGGGGATCAGGGCGGGCGGCCACGATGTGCCGGCCGCCATTGGCTGCACAGACTAGGTCGTGCGGCTAAGGTGCGTTGGTTGAATGCCCGGCCGCGGCGTAGGATCGGCAAGTCCGGCGCGATGGCGGCTTGGGTGATTCCCACGGTTGCGGCGCGGATGATCGCACGGCATACCGATGCGCTGATCGACGGGAGAACGGGATGAGTGACATGCGGATCGAGAAGGACGCCCTGGGCGAAGTGCCGGTGCCGGGCCATCGGCTGTGGGGCGCGCAGACGCAGCGGTCCATCGATAACTTCCCGATCGGCGTGGCGCGTTTTGCGTTTGGCCGGCCCGTGATCCGGGCGTTCGGCATCGTCAAGCAGGCGGCCGCGCGGACCAACGTCGAACTGGGCACGCTCACTGCCGACAAGGCCGCATTGATCGAGCGCGCCGCGCAGGAAGTGATCGACGGCAAGTGGGATGGCGAGTTTCCGCTGGTCGTGTTCCAGACGGGCTCCGGCACGCAATCCAACATGAATGCCAACGAGGTGATCGCCAACCGCGCGATCCAGCTGGCCGGCGGCGTGGTGGGATCGAAGCGGCCCGTGCATCCCAACGACGACGTCAACCGCAGCCAATCGTCCAACGACGCGTTTCCCGCCGTGATGCACATCGCCACGGTCGAGCAATTGGACGGCGCGCTGCTGCCGGCCATGGCCACGTTGCGGACGACACTGGATGCAAAGGCGCATGCGTTTGCCGATGTCGTGATGCTCGGGCGCACGCATCTGCAGGACGCCACACCGGTCACGCTGGGCCAGGTGCTGTCGGGCTATGTGGCGCAACTGGACGATGCCGCGGGATTCTTGCGCGCGGCGCGCGACGCACTATATCCGCTCGCGCTGGGTGGCACCGCGGTAGGCACGGGCATCAATGCGCCGGCGGCCTTCGGTGCGCTGGTGGCGAAGCATATTGCGCAAATCACCGGCACGCCGTTCGTGACGGCACCCAACAAGTTCGCGGCGCTGTCGGCGCACGATGCGATGGTCAACGCCAGCGCGGCGCTGCGCACGCTGGCCGGCATCGCGATGAAGATCGCCAACGACACGCGGCTCTATGCCAGCGGCCCGCGCGCGGGCTTCGGCGAGATCACCATTCCCGACAACGAGCCGGGCTCGTCGATCATGCCGGGGAAGATCAATCCCACGCAGAGCGAGGCGCTGACGATGGTGGCGGTGCAGGTGTTCGGCAACGACACCACGGTGGCATTTGCCGGCACGCAGGGGCATTTCCAGCTCAACGTATTCAAGCCGATCATGCTGCACAACGTGCTCGAATCGATCGAACTGCTGGCGGATGGCCTGCGTTCTTTCGACGAACGCTGCGCGCGCGGCATCGAACCCAACCGCGAGCGCATTCGCGAACATCTCGAGGATTCGTTGATGTTGGTGACGGCGCTCAATCCACACATTGGCTACGAAAATTCGGCGAAGATTGCGTTGGCGGCGCATCGCCAGGGCACCAGCCTGCGCGAGGCGGCGCTGAAGCTGGGGCTGGTCAGCGCCACGGACTTCGACAAGTGGATCGACCCGGTGGCGATGACGCGGCCGGATTGAAGGCGACGCGCTGAAAGGAAATCGATGCGTAATATTTCGTGGCTTGTGATCGCATCGGCGATGACTCTTCCAGGGCTGGCTTCGGCGCAAGCCCCCCGCTCGCCCACGCCCGCCGTCATCGCTGCGCCACTGCGCGTGACGGAGGTGGCCAAAGGCCTCGACCACCCGTGGGGGCTCGCGTTCCTGCCGGACGGCCGGATGCTGGTGACCGAACGCGTCGGCAGGTTGCAGCTCTTTGATCGCGATGGCAAGAATCCACGCAGCCTCGGCGGCCTGCCCAAGGTCCAGACCGGCGGCCAGGCGGGGCTGCTAGGCATCGCGCTGTCGCCTACGTTCGCGCAGGACCGGCTCGTCTTTTTCAGTTTCGCGGAAGCCGGTGCGGGCGGCGCGGGCACGGCGGTGGCCCGTGGCCGCCTCGGTGAAACCGCGCTGGAAAATATGCAGGTGATCTGGCGGCAGACACCGAAGGTCGGCGGCAACAATCATTGGGGCTCGCGGCTGGTGTTTGCACGCGACGGCACGCTGTTCGTCACCACCGGTGAACGTTACAGCGAGCGCGACCGGGCACAGGACGTGACGTCCACGCTCGGCAAGGTGGTGCGTATCAATCCCGACGGCACCATTCCGGCGGACAACCCCTTCGTCAAACGCGCCGATGCGCGGCCGGAAATCTGGTCGTACGGTCATCGCAACCTGCAGGGCGCCGCGCTGCATCCGGTCACTGGTCAGTTGTGGACCCTCGAACATGGCCCGCGCGGCGGCGACGAGATCAACATTCCGCAGGCGGGCAAGAATTACGGCTGGCCCGTGATCACCTACGGTATCGATTACTCGGGCGCGAAGATCGGCGAGGGCACCGCGAAGGCCGGCATGGAACAGCCGATCTATTACTGGGACCCGGTGATTGCGCCGTCGGGCGCCACCTTCTACACCGGCAACGCGTTTCCAGCGTGGAAGGGCAGCCTCTTCGTCGGCTCGTTGACTCCCGGCGCGCTGGTGCGGTTGCAGCTGGATGGTGCGCGCGTGGTCAACGAGGAGCGCTATCTTGGCAACATCGGCCGCGTGCGCGATGTCGTGCAGGGACCGGATGGCTTCCTGTATCTGCTCACCGACGAGAACAACGGGCGGCTGCTGCGCCTTGAACCGAAATCATAGGCGGTACTTGTTGCGTGCTCTGTAGGCGAGGCTTCACCCTCGCGGGGATATCGCCGCGTGTCCGGCCGCGAGGCTGAAGCCTCGCCTACAGAGTTCACGCTATTGGCGTCATGCGGCCCGCCGCGCGTGCGCCTGCATCGGCAACCGTTGCTCGGCCAGCGTCACCCAATAGCTCGCGCCGATCGACAACGCGTCGTCGTTGAAATCGTAGTGCGGGTTGTGCAGATTGGGCGTGCCCGGGCCGCGGCCGCCGCCCAGCCAGATGTAGCAGCCGGGTTTTTTCTGCAGCATGAACGCGAAATCCTCGGAGCCCATCGACGGCATCGGATTGGTGTCGACATTCGCGGCGCCGACCAGCGCTGTGGCCGCGGCCAGCGCGTGCTGCGTTTCAGCGGCGGTGTTGATCGTGGCGGGATAGCGGCGCTCGTAGCGGAGGGTGGCGCTCATGTCGAAGGTGGCGGCGACGCCGGCCACGATCTCGCGCATCCGCTTCTCGATCAGGTCCTGCACGGCCGGCTGGAAGGAACGCACGGTGCCGCGCAGCACCACTTCCTGCGGGATCACGTTCCACGTATCGCCGCCGTGCACCTGCGTGACGCTGACCACGCCGGCCTCGAGCGGATGGATGTTGCGCGCGACGATGGTCTGCAGCGCATTGATCACGTGCGCGGCAAACGGCATCGGGTCGCGGCCGAGATGCGGCATGGCGGCGTGGCCGCCGCGGCCGGTGGCGATGATCTCGAAGATGTCGTAGGCGCCCATCAACGGACCTTCGCGGAGCGCGATCCTGCCCACCGGCAGTTCCGGCCAGTTGTGCATGCCGTACACGGCCTGCATCGGGAAGCGGTCGAAGAGGCCCTCCTCCACCATCACGCGGCCACCGCCTTCATTTTCCTCGGCGGGCTGAAAGATGAAGCACGCAGTGCCGTCGAAATTACGCCGCTGCGCCATCGCCTGTGCGGCGCCCAGCAGCATCGTCGTGTGGCCATCGTGGCCGCAGGCGTGCATCTTGCCCTCGACCGTCGACGCGTGCGGCGCGCCGGTTTTCTCGTGGATGTGCAGCGCGTCGAGGTCAGCGCGCAGGCCCACCGTGGCGCCGGACGTGCCGTTGCGCAACACGCCGACGACCCCGGTCCTGGCGATGCCGGTATGCACCTCGAGGCCGAACGCGCGCAGCTTGTCGGCGACGAAGGCGCTGGTGGCGGCTTCCTCGAACGCCGTTTCCGGATGCGCGTGGATGTGATGCCGCCATTGGCGCATCTGGGGATCGAGGGCGGTGATTTCGGGCAGGATCGGCATGGTCTTCAGCCTGGCGCAGCGAACGGACGTCAATCCTATCGCATCCGGTAGAATCTATGTCCTGTCGCCATGAGTTCTCCCCTCTACGACCTTCTTGTGATCGGTGGCGGCATCAACGGCGCCGGGATCGCGCGGGACGCTGCCGGCCGCGGCCTGTCGGTGCTGCTGGCCGAGCGCGGTGACCTGGCTTGCGCCACGTCGTCGTGGAGCACCAAGCTGATTCACGGCGGCCTGCGCTACCTCGAGCACTACGAGTTCCGGCTGGTCGGCGAGTCGCTGGCCGAGCGCGAAGTGCTGCTGGCCAATGCGCCGCACATCATCGAGCCGCTGTCCTTCGTGCTCCCGCACGAGCGGCACCTGCGGCCGGCGTGGATGATCCGGATTGGATTGTTTCTCTACGATCACCTGGACCGTACGATGACGCTGCCCAAGTCCTTCGGCGTCAAGCTGGCCGGCAGTCGCTGGGGCGCGGGCCTCAAGGAAAAATTCACGAAAGGATTCGTCTACGCGGATGCGCGCGTCGACGACGCGCGGCTGGTGGTGCTGAACGCGCTTGATGCGGCGACCAAGGGCGCGGAGATCCGCGTGCGCACCACCGTGACCGGTGCGCGGCGGGACGGCGCATTGTGGCGGGTGTCGCTGCAGGCCGCGGATGGCACGGCGACGGAGGTGACCGCGCGGGCGCTGGTCAACGCCTCCGGGCCGTGGGTCATGCGGGTGCTGGACAGCGTGCGCGCGGCCGGCGGCAACGAAAGCGTGCGGCACATCAAGGGCAGCCACATCGTCGTGCCGCGCGTGCATGCGGAGGCGCATGCCTACATCCTGCAGAACGCCGACAGCCGCATCGTGTTCGTGATTCCGTACCAGGAACACTATTCGCTGATCGGCACCACCGATGTGCCTGTCGAAGCGTACGAGCATCCGGCCATTGCCGCCGACGAGACCGCGTATCTGCTGGCGCTGGCCAACACCTATCTCGAGGTGCCGCTGCAAGCGTCCGACGTCGTCTGGACCTACAGCGGCGTGCGCCCGCTCTACGACGACGGCAGCGATGATCCGTCCGCGATCACGCGCGACTATGTATTGAAAGTCGACGCACTGCCCGGCGCGCCGGGGCCCGAGCGCGCGCCGGTGCTGTCGATTTTCGGCGGCAAGATCACCACCTACCGGAAGCTCGCCGAAGCCGCGCTCGCCGAGTTGGCGCCGTATTTTCCTGGACTCAAGCCCGGCTGGACGCGCCATGCGCCGCTGCCCGGCGGTGATTTGCCGAACGGGGATCGCAATGCGTGGTTTGCGGAATTGTGCCGCCGCTATCCCGCGCTGCCGGCGCCATTGTTGCGGGCGCTGGCGCAGCGGCACGGCACGCGCGCATTGCGCATCCTGGGTGACGCGCAAAGTGTCGACGACCTCGGCGAATACTTTGGCGCGCAGCTCACCGGGCGTGAAATCGACTACCTGCTCGCCGAGGAATGGGCGGTCACCGCCGAGGATGTGCTCTGGCGGCGGACCAAGTGCGGGCTGCCGATGACGCCCGCGCAACGCGACGCCGTGACCACCTACGTGGCGAGGCGTTCTTGAAACGGGTTTGCCTCTTCTGTGGTTCGAGCACCGGGGCACGCCCGGTGTATGCGGCGGCGGCGGCGGCATTCGGCCGCGCCCTTGCCGCGCGCCAGTGGTGCCTCGTGTACGGGGGCGGCAGTGTCGGCCTGATGCAGATTGCCGCGCAGGCGGCGCTCGATGCGGGTGGCGAGGTGATTGGCGTGATCACCGAGCAGCTGATGGTGCGCGAGGTGGGACATGCCGGACTGACGCAGCTTGAAATCGTGCCGACGATGCACGAACGCAAGATGCGGATGGCGACGCATGCGGACGCCTTCGTGGCGTTGCCCGGCGGCTTCGGCACCTGGGACGAGCTGTGCGAAATGGCGACGTGGGACCAGCTAGGCATTCATAGCAAGCCGCTGGTGCTGATCAATCTTGAGGGTTATTACGACGGCTTCCTGCTGCAGCTCGATCGCGCGGTCGAGGATCGCTTCCTGCGGCCCGAGCATCGCGCGATGCTGGCGGTGGTCGACAACGTCGAGGCTGCCTTCGACGCGCTGGCCGCGTGGAACGCGCCCGAAGTACCCAAGTGGCTGCAGCAGGGCGCGCCCAGGCCGTGACCCCGCAGCCCCTGGCCGCGATGCCGTCGGCGGTGCGGCGCAATATCCGCGGCGTCCTCGCCGATATCGACGACACGATCACCACGCACGGCCAACTCACGCCGGATGCCTATGCGGCGCTGGCGCGACTTCGCGCAGCGGGCAAGCTGGTGATCCCGATCACCGGCCGCCCGGCGGGCTGGTGCGATCACATCGCGCGGATGTGGCCCGTCGACGCGGTGGTTGGCGAGAACGGTGCGTTCTACATGCGCTACGACGCGGCGCGGCGCACCCTGATCCGACGCTTCGTCGCGCCGACGGCTGCGCGCGCGGAACAGCGGGCACGCCTGGCCGCCATCGGTACGCGAATTCTCGCGGCGATTCCTGGCACTGCGCTGGCCTCCGACCAACAATATCGCGAGTGCGACCTCGCCATCGACTTCTGCGAGGACGTGCCGGCGCTGCCGCGCGCGGACGTCGACCGCATCGTGACCATGATGCAGGCGGCAGGGCTCACCGCCAAGGTCAGCTCCATTCACGTCAACGGTTGGTTCGGCACCTACGACAAGCTTGGCATGACGCGGACGCTGCTGGCCGAAGTCTTCGCCATCGATCTCGACGCCGCGCGCGAGCACTTCGTGTACGTGGGCGATTCACCCAACGATGCGCCGATGTTCGGGTTCTTTCCGCACGCGGTCGGCGTGGCCAATGTCCTGCCGTTCCTCGATCGCATTGCGACACCGCCGGCGTATGTCACTATCGGCGCAGGGGGCGCCGGGTTCGTGGAAGTTGCCGATTTATTGTTGAGTCCGTAGGCGAGGCTTCAGCCACGCGGGGATATAGCCGCGTGTCGGGCCGCGAGGCTGAAGCCTCGCCAACGAGGTCCCCCAGCATCTGATAACGTTTTACGCCGCCGCCAACCACCGCAAGACATGCACC
>JANMCS010000572.1:0-6670 GCA_031361405.1 Betaproteobacteria bacterium | reverse complement strand
CGCAATCGTGGCCGCAACGCGGGCCAGCACGTCATCCGGTGTGGGTTGCTCAGCCATCACCGTAGATCGCCTTGGGGTCCTTCAACACCGGCTCGACATCCTGCCACGCCCCGGCCTCGAGCTTCAGGTAGAAGCAGCGCGCGTGACCGGTATGGCACGCAATGCCCCCGACCTGGTCGACCAGCAGCAAGACGGCGTCGCTGTCGCAGTCGAGCCGGATCTCGCGGACTTGCTGCACAAATCCGGACGATTCGCCCTTGCGCCACAATTTCTGCCGCGAGCGCGACCAGTAATGCGCCTCGCGGGTGGCAGCGGTCTGCAGCAGCGCCTCGCGGTTCATCCAGGCCAGCGTCAGCACGCGCAACGAGCCGGCATCCTGCGCGATCGCCCCGACGAGGCCATCGGCATTGAAGCGCACGTTATCGAGCCAGGCGTCGCTCACCGCATTTCCAATCCGGCACTCGTCATCACCGCCTTGGCCTGCGCGATGGTGAATTCGCCGTAGTGAAAGATGCTGGCCGCCAGCACGGCGTCGGCACCGCCGATGCGAATGCCGTCGACCAGGTCCTGCAGCGAACCCACGCCGCCCGAAGCGATGATCGGCACGTCCACGGCATCGGCCACGGCGCGCACCAGGCGCAGGTCGAAGCCGGTGCGGGCGCCGTCGCGGTCCATGCTGGTCAGCAGGATTTCGCCGGCCCCCAGCGCCACCACTTCCTCGGCCCATTCGATCACGTCGATGCCGGTGGGCGTGCGGCCGCCGTGGATGTACACCTGCCACTGGTCCACCGCGCATTTCTTGGCGTCGATGGCGGCCACGATGCACTGCGCGCCGAAACGCGCCGAGGCCTCGGCGAAGAGATCGGGATTCTTCACGCCGGCGGTGTTGATGCTCACCTTGTCGGCGCCCGCGTTGAGCAGCGCGCGCACATCCTCGACCGCGTTGACGCCGCCGCCCACCGTCAGCGGAATGAACACCTGCGATGCCACCGCCTCGATCATGTCGTAGAGCAGGCCGCGATTCTCGACGCTGGCCCTGATGTCGAGGAACGTGAGTTCGTCCGCACCCTGCTCGTCATAGCGACGCGCCACCTCGACCGGGTCGCCGGCGTCGCGCAGGTTGACGAAATTGACGCCCTTGACCACGCGGCCATCCGCGATGTCGAGGCAGGGAATGACGCGCTTGGCGAGGCCCAACTAGCTACCCGCCGCGGCCTTGAGCGCTTCCTTGAAGTCGAGGGTGCCCTCGTAGATCGCGCGTCCGGCAATGGCGCCGATGATGCCGTCCGCCTCGTATTGCACCAGCGCGCGGATATCGGCCATCGACGAGAGCCCGCCCGAGGCGATGACCGGCACCTTGATTTCTCGGGCGAGTCGCACCGTGGCCTCGATGTTGATGCCGGAGAGCATGCCGTCGCGCCCGATGTCGGTGTAGATGATGCCCTCGACGCCGTAGTCTTCGAACTTGCGGGCGAGATCCACGACGTCGTGCCCCGTCATCTTCGACCAGCCGTCGGTGGCCACCTTGCCCTCGCGCGCGTCCAGCCCGACCAGAATGTGGCCCGGAAAGGCCGAACACGCCTCGTGCAGGAACCCGGGATTCTTCACCGCCGCCGTGCCGATCACGACGTAGGACAACCCGTCGTCGAGATAGCGTTCGATGGTGTCGAGGTCGCGGATGCCGCCCCCCAGCTGGATGGGAATGTCCTCGCCGATCACGCTGACGATTTCGCGGATGACCGATTCATTTTTCGGGATACCCGCGACGGCGCCGTTGAGATCGACGAGATGCAGGCGCTGCGCGCCCTGCTCCAGCCAATGCTGCGCCATGGCGGCGGGATCCTCCGAGAACACGGTGACCGCCTGCATGTCCCCCTGACGCAGGCGCACGCAATGGCCGTCCTTGATGTCGATGGCGGGAATGATTAGCATGGCGGCGGCAGCAGGAACTGCGGGAGCGACGGTTGGGGAAGCCGAAAGGGTCTGGGGGGAGGACGACCGTCAGGTCCGGCCGTCCCAGTCGACGAAATTGGCGAGTAGCGCCAAACCGGCGCGTTGACTCTTTTCCGGATGGAACTGGGTAGCGAAGATATTAGCCCGCGCAATCGCGCAAGTAAACGGCGCCGGATAGTCGGCCGTGCCCACCGTCAGCCCGGCGTCGGCCGGGTCCGGGTAGAAACTGTGCGCGAAGTAGAACCGCGCGCCGTCGTCGATGCCGGCCCATAGCGGGTGCGGCAGCACCTGGCGCACCGGGCTCCAGCCCATGTGGGGCACCTTGAG
Source organism: Betaproteobacteria bacterium (assembly GCA_031361405.1). Classification (GTDB taxonomy): domain Bacteria; phylum Pseudomonadota; class Gammaproteobacteria; order Burkholderiales; family Casimicrobiaceae; genus VBCG01. Next base: position 4,390 of record JANMCS010000572.1, on the reverse strand, counting down.
GCGCTCGCCGCGCAACATCATCCGCTCGTCGCGAAAGCGCACCACCCGTCCCGGCAGCACGCCCAGGCACGCCGTGGGCCCCTCCTCGCTGTCGTCGAACAGCATCTGCAGGCCAAGGCAGATGCCGAGGAACGGACGGTCGCGCATGACTTCGAGCACCGTCGCCTTGAGGCCGCTGGATTCGAGCCCGGCCATGCAATCGGGCATTGCGCTCTGCCCGGGCAGCACGATCCGCGCCGCCGCGAGAATGGTCGCGGGATCGGCGGACACCACCACCTCTGCGCCGGGCGCGACATGCTGCAGCGCCTTGGCTACCGAGCGCAGGTTGCCCATGCCATAGTCGACAACGACGATCATCGCGAAATCCGCAGGAAACGAAACGGCAGGCGCGCTACAGCGAACCCTTGGTCGACGGCAGCATCCCGGCGGCACGCGGATCGCGCGTGGCCGCCATGCGCAGCGCGCGGGCGAAGGCCTTGAATACCGTCTCGGCCTGGTGATGGGCGTTGTCGCCACGCAGATTGTCCACATGCAAGGTGACCTGCGCGTGGTTGACGAAGCCCTGGAAGAATTCGTGCGCCAGGTCGACGTCGAAGGTGCCGATCATCGCGCGCGTGAACGGCACGTGGAATTCGAGTCCGGGCCGGCCGGAGAGATCGATCACCACGCGCGACAGCGCCTCGTCCAGTGGCACGTACGCGTAGCCGTAGCGAGCGATGCCCTTCTTGTCGCCGATGGCGGCGCGAAACGCCTGTCCCAGCGTGATGCCGATGTCCTCGACGGTGTGATGGCCGTCGATGTGCAGGTCGCCGTTGGCGCGCACGGTGAGATCCACCATGCCGTGGCGTGCGACCTGTCGAGCATGTGGTCGAGGAACGGCACGCCGGTGGCGAGATCGGCACGACCGGTGCCGTCGATGTCGAGATCGACCTTGATCTGTGTTTCCGCCGTGTTGCGCTCGATGGTCGCGCTGCGGGGGACGAATTCGGTGGGTGCGTTCATGCGTAGCGTTCGAGAGCCGCCAACAGGGCGTCGTTTTCGGAAGGCGCGCCCACGGTGATCCGCAGGCAATGTTCGAGCAGCGGGTGCGCGCCGTGCAGATTCTTGACCAGTATGCCCGCGTCGCGCATCGTCGCAAACCAGTGCGGCGCGTCCGGCACCCGGATCACGAAGAAATTGGCATGGGTGGGAAAGACCGTGACGCGGCGCATGGCCTTGAGCGCCGCCAGCACCCGCTCGCGTTCGCGGCGGATGTGCTGTACCTGCGCGTCGAGCTCGGCGGCGTGGTCGAGCAGCACCGGCACCACGGCCTGCGTCAGCGCATTGACGTTGTAGGGCGAGCGCACCTTGTCGATCTCGCCGATCCACGCCGGATGTCCCACGGCATAGCCGAGCCGAACCCCGGCCATCCCCACCTTCGACAACGTGCGGACCAGCACCAGGTTGGGGAAGTCGAGCACGCGCGGCAGGAACGTGTCGTCGGCAAAGGCCTGGTAGGCCTCGTCCAGCACGACGAGGCCGGGCGCGGCGCGGATGATCCGCTCGAGATCAGCCGCGGCGAACGCGTTGCCGGTGGGATTGTTGGGCGACGGCAGCCACACCAGCGCCGGCTGTTCGGCGGCGATGGTCGCCAGCATCGCGTCGAGGTCGAGCGTGAAATCGGGCCGCAATGGCACGCCGACATAGCGCAGGTTGGCAAAGAGCGCATAGAGGCGATACATCACGAACGTGGGATCGGGTGCCAGCACCACTGCGCCGGGACGCGCGATCACGGCCGTGATCAGCTGCAGCAGCTCGTCCGCACCGGTGCCCAACACCAGCGCGGCATCGGGATCGATCTGCAGGTGGCGCCGCAGCGCCGCCTTGACCTCGTCACCACCGCCGTCGGGATAGCGGTTGACCGGCACATTGGCCACGGCGGCCGCCATGCGGGCGCGCGCCTCGGCGGAAAGACCGTGCGGATTCTCGTTGGCATCGAGCTTGATCATGCCGTCCGCCTTGGCGACGTGATACGCGTTGATCGCGCGAATCTCGGGCCGCACGATGGCCTGCACGCGCGCGGCGACATCGCCGGCGGCCGCCGCGTTGCGGGGTGGGCGTGGATCGTTCATGACGTTCGCCGATCCGCCGCTTGACCGTACATCGCCATCAACTTTGCCATCACTTCTCTCCTTGCCTGGTCGACAGGCGCAGTTCCGCCGATCGCGCGTGCGCCAGCAGGCCCTCGCCGCGCGCCAGTTCCGCCGCGATGGGGCCGAGCGTCCGGGCGCCTGCCGGCGTGACGCGCAGCACGCTCGTGCGCTTCTCGAAATCGTACACGCCCAACGGGGATGAAAACCGCGCCGTGCGTCCGGTGGGCAGCACGTGGTTGGGCCCGGCGCAGTAGTCGCCCAGCGCCTCCGACGCATGGTGACCCATGAAGATCGCACCGGCGTGCCGGATTTGCGGCAGCAGCGCCTCGGGGTCGGCCACTGCCAGCTCGAGATGCTCCGGCGCGATCCGGTTGGCGATCGCGCAGGCCTGCGCGAGGTCGCGCGTATGGATCAGCGCGCCGCGGCCGGCCAGCGAGGCGCGGATGATGGCGGCGCGCGGCATTTCTTCCAGCAGGCGCGCGGCGCTCGTCGCAACCGCGTCCAGCAGCGCGGCATCGGACGACAGCAGGATCGCCTGCGCCATCTCATCGTGCTCGGCTTGTGAAAAGAGATCCGCGGCGATCCAGTCCGGGTTGGCGGTGCCATCGGCGATGATCAGGATTTCCGACACCCCCGCCACCATGTCGATGCCCACCGCGCCGAACACGCGCCGTTTCGCGGCCGCGACATACGCGTTGCCCGGGCCGCAGATCTTGTCCACGGCCGGCACCGTCGGCGTGCCGTAGGCCAGCGCCGCAATCGCCTGTGCGCCGCCGATCGTGAAAGCACGGGTGACGCCGGCCAGGTGCGCGGCCGCCAGCACCAGCGGATTGCGCACGCCGTCGGGTGTCGGGACGACCATGATGATCTCGCGCACACCCGCCACGTTGGCGGGCAGCGCATTCATCAGCACCGACGACGGATACGCCGCTTTGCCACCAGGCACGTAGATGCCCGCGCGGTCGAGCGGCGTCACCCGCTGCCCAAGTTCGGTGCCGTCGGCATCGGTGATGCTCCAGCCGGCGGATTTCTGCCGTTCGTGGAAAACGCGCACGCGGCGCGCGGCCTCGGTCAGCGCGGCGCGCGGCGCGGCGGGCAAATCGGCATACGCGCGCGCCATGTCGGCCTTGGCAATCTCGAGCGCGGCCACGCTGGTCGCCGCCAGGCGATCAAACTTCCGGGTGTATTCGAGCACCGCGACGTCGCCGCGGGCGCGCACATCCGCAATGATCGCCGCGACGGTGGCATCCACGCCTGCATCCTGCGCACTTTCGAACGCGATCAGCGTCTCCAGCGCACGATCAAAACCGGGGTCGGCCGCATCGAGGCGGCGCATGGTCAGCGGCGCCATGGTCAGGCCGCCGCGTTGGCGTACAGGTGCGCGCTGCCGGCGGCGGCGGCCGCCAGGGCTTCGATCAGCGGTTGCACCAACGCGCGCTTCAACTTCAGCGCGCCGGGATTCACGATCAGCCTGGAGGAGATCGGCATGATGTCCTCGACCACGACGAGATCGTTGGCCTTGAGCGTGTTGCCGGTGGACACGAGATCGACGATTGCATCGGCGAGCCCCACCAGCGGCGCCAGCTCCATCGAGCCGTATAGCTTGATCACGTCGACATGCATGCTCTTGGCGGCGAAGTGCTCGCGCGCGGTGCGCTCGTATTTGGTGGCCACGCGAATGCGTCCGCCACGCTGCACCATCGCCGACCAGTCGCAGGAGCGGCGCGTGGCCACGACCAGGCGGCAGCGGCCGATGCCGAGATCCAGCGGCTGGTAAAGGCCGTCGCCGCCGTGCTCCAGCAGGACGTCCTTGCCCGCGACGCCGGCATCGGCCGCGCCATATTGGACATAGGTGGGCACGTCGGTGGGACGTACGGCCAGGAACCGCACGTCGACCCGGTTGGTGGCCAGCACCAATTTGCGCGAGGTTTCCGGATCGTCGACCGAGACAATCCCCGCCTGCGCGAAGAGCGGCAGCGTTTCATCGAGGATGCGGCCCTTGGCCAGGGCAATGGTCAGCGTGGACATGTCAAAACCGCGGGAAAGGCAGTTTGCCCGGTGCGGGGCGGATGTCGATTCTACCGTAGGCGAGGCTTCCGCCTCGCGGCACTGCGTTGTTCTGTTCGTTGTGGCGCGGTGCGTGCCGAGCCGCCTGGCGCGGGCTCCGTTTCGGATTCGTGGCAAAGACCGGGCAGATGACGTCGCGTTTTCGACTGTAGGCGAGGCTTCAGCCTCGCGCAGCGCTTGCGAGGCTGAAG
>JANMCS010000211.1:0-4517 GCA_031361405.1 Betaproteobacteria bacterium | reverse complement strand
CAGGGGCTCGTGACACGGTCCCCAGCACGATCGCCAGTTCCACCGCTGCAAACAGGCTGCCCGGATCCGCCGTGCGCGCCAGCGCCGGATCGCGCGCGAGGTCGAGCGCGGTGCCGTGGTCGACCGACGTGCGCGGGAAGGGCAATCCCAACGTGACGTTGATGCCCTGGCCGAAGCTCGCGGCCTTCAGCACCGGCAACCCCTGGTCGTGGTACATGGCGACAACGGCATCGAACTGGCGGACGTGGCTCGGCACGAACAGCGTGTCGGCGGACAGCGGACCGGTGAAGTCCGCCTCTTCCGAAGCGCGCGCGTCGGCGATGGCCGGGCCGATCACATCGATCTCCTCGCGCCCGAGGTGGCCACCTTCACCGGCGTGCGGATTGAGGCCGCATACGGCGATGCGCGGTCGCGCAATGCGGAATTTGGTGCGCAGCTCGCGCGCCGTGATCGCCAGCGTCTGGCGCAGCATGTCGCGCGTGATGGCGGCGGGGACATCGCGCAGCGCGAGATGGGTCGTGGCCAGCGCCACGCGCAATGGGGCCCCCACCGCGCCACCCACCAGCAGCATCACCACGCGCGGCGTATGCGTGCGCGCCGCGAGAAATTCGGTGTGGCCGGTGAACGTAATGCCGGCATCCATCAGCACGCTCTTCTGCACGGGTGCGGTGACGAGCGCGTCGAAGGCGCCGGTGGCGCAGGCGTCGCAGCCGCGTTGCAGCATCGTCAGCACATGCAACGCATTGGTGGGATCGAGGTGCCCGGGCTCGGACGGTACGGCCAGCGGCTGGTCCCATACTTCGACGACACCGCCGCGCGGTGCCAACGATGCGGGATCGTAGTCGGCAAAGTGCGGCGACAACCCGATTCGTGCCGCGCGCGCGGTCAGCATCGCGCGATCGCCCAGCACCACGAGACGCGACGCGAGAGGTTGTGCGGCATGGCGCTGCGCCAGCATCGCGATCAGCTCGGGGCCGATGCCGGCGGGTTCGCCGGTGGTGATCGCCAGCGTGACGGGTGGCGTCATGCCGGCGCCGCTACAACGAGCCGACGGTGATGTTGGTGGCGTCGCCCCAGATTTCCGCCTTGAGGCCGGGCAGCACGCGCACGTTGAACGCGTCGCCGCCCGCGGCATCGATACGCAACTGCGCGAAGCCGGCGAGTTCCACCGCAGGCTTGCCGAAAAGCCACAGCAATTCGACCGGGTGCGTGGCGTCGATCTCGCCGGTGTGCTGCACGGCGCGCCCCAGCGGCAGCGCATGGCCTTCGCGCGCGAACACGGGAAACTGGTCGAGCTTGGCGCGATAGCGCAGCACCTGGCGGCCGGCAAAGCGCTGCCGCGTGTTGAGGTCGTACCAAAATCCCGGCGGCAGCCCGACATCGACGTCGCCACCGGCGCGCACGATGGGGGCCACCAGCAGCGCATCGCCGCACATGAACTGCGTTTCGAAGTCGCGCACCAGCGCGCTGCCGGGAAACGCCAGCGGCATGGCGCGCATCACCGGCAGGCCGCTGCGCGCGGCTTCCCTGACCACCGCTTCGAGATACGGAATGAGGCGATAGCGGAATGCGAGCCACTTCCGGCACACCGCCTCGATCTCCGGACCGAACGCCCACGGTTCGCGCTCGCCGATGCCGTGCACGCGGATGTGCGAGCTGAACACGCTGGCCTGCAGCCAGCGCACATAGAGTTCGGCTGTCGGCTGGTCGGCGCCGTAGAAACCGCCGATATCCGAGCTGTGATACGGATTGCCCGACATGCCCCACGACAGTCCACCGCGAATGGAGGCGGCGAGGCCTTCCCAATCGCTTTGCGGGTCGCCGCCCCAGCCCAGCGGATAGCGCTGGCTGCCAGTCCACGCCGCGCGGCTCCACACGATGGGCGGGCCGGACTCGGCGGGCGCGAACTTCTTCGTCGCCTCGTACACGCACTTGTTGTAGAGCAGCGGATAGACATTGTGCAGGCGGCGGCCCCAGTCGCCGTTGTAGGCGACGGCGTCGTCAGGCACCTGTTCGCCGAAGTCGCTCTTGATCACGTCCACGCCGTCCTCGAACAAGGCCCGGTGCGCATCGCGCCACCACGCGTAGGCATCCGGATGCGTGAAATCGAGGATGCCGGATTCGGGCAGCGGCGTCAGCACGTTGCCGAAGGGACTGGTGCCGGGCGTCGTATCCCAGCCGAACACATACGGGTCGCCCTGCGCGGTCTTCAGCAGGAAGCCGCGCTGCGCCAGCTGGCTGAAGAGCGGCGAGTGGATCGAAATATACGGGTATTCCCAGACGCAGACCTTCAAGTTCTGCGCGTGAATCGCCGCGAGCGTGGCGCGCGGATCGGCGAAGCGATCGGGATCCCATTCGAAGTTGAAGCGCTCCTCGACCTTCCACGCCGCGCGCCCGTCGAGCGTCAGCACATCGCACGGAATCTTGTGCTCGCGCAGTTGCTGCGCGACGGCCACGGCCTCGGCCGGCGTCTTGTAATACGCACGCGACACCCACAGCCCGAGACTCCAGCGCGGTACTTCGGGTGCACGCCCCGTCAGCGTGGTGTAGGCATCGAGAATGGCCGCCGGCGTGTCGCCGGCGAACAGGAAGAGATCGAGCGCCTCGTCGTCGACCACCACCGCATAGCTGCGATGCGACCAGTCGGGATTGCCCACGCCGTGCGTGACCATGCCGGGCGTGTGGACGAACGTGCCCCATGCGCCGGCACCGAGGCCCGGGCTCCATGCGAACGGCGTGTTCTTGTATGCAAGCCCGGTGTTGACGCCCAGCGCATCCTCGACCTGCGAATGGATGAGCTGGCCGCGCTTGTTCAGCGGACCGAATTTTTCGCCGAGGCCGTATACCGGTTCGCCCGATTGTAGCGCGAAGGCCGCCGTCCACAAGCCGCCCTTCTGGGCGCGACCGAACGTGGGCAGCCGGCTCCAGCCGCGAAAGTGCTGGTCGGTCGTCGAGGCGAGGACCGGCGCGGCTTTCCATAGCAGACGAAATCGCAGCGGCGTGCCCGCGAGTTCCAGTACTGCGTCGCCGTTGGCGAAGGTCCAGTGCCCGGGTTCGGGCTGCGCGACCGTGCAGGCGCGCGCGCGGCTGAGGATGAGACCGTAATCCGGCCGCGTGTTGGGGCCAAGGCGCACTCGAAAACCGCCATCGCCGTGGGCGGATACCTCAAGGATGTCGCCGGTGGACGTGGCAAACGAAGCCCCGGTACTGGTGGTGCCGAGACTGCCCTGGATTTCGATGCGCAGGTAGGCGGAGGAATTGAGCAGCATGATGGAAACGTTAAGGGCTAACCCTGGCCAGGCCGGCCCGGATCCTTACCGCGACGATACCACCTACCACCCGGCGGGCAAGACCTCCGTCAGCGCCACCATGCGGCCGGTATCGATGCTGCGATGGGCAGCGAGTCCGGTGGCCACGCACCGCAGGCCCTCTTCCAGCGTCACTTCGGCCGGCAAGCCGTTGCGGATCGCGGCGGCGAAGTGTTGATGCTCGACAAACGATGCGCCGAAATGCTGGCCGGCGTATTTGATGCCGGAATCCCACACCCGGCGCACCACGACGCCATTGCCGCTGTTTTCACCGTCACCCCAGGCCTCCCGCTTGCACTCGTCACGCTTGCCGTAGCGCAACGTGAGCGACGGCAGCATCGACTCGAGCTTGCCCTGGTCGCCGACCACGACAATGTGTTCCTTGTCGATCGAATTTTCGGCGAACATGCAGAGGTCAAGCATCGCGCGCGCGCCGCTGTCGTACTCGACGATCACGTAGGCACTGTCGAGGATGTCGGGGGTGCGCCCGTCGTAGCGTTCATCGAGGTGATTAACGCGCTGGCCGCCGGAGGCGAACACCCGGGCCGGCTTGTCGCGCAGGATGACGTCCATCAGATTGAAGTAGTGGCAGCATTTTTCCACGAGCGTGCCGCCGGTATTGGCGTTGAAGCGATTCCAGTCCCCGACCTTGGGATAGAACGGTTGGCGGTGCTCGCGGATGCCCACCTGATGCACGCGGCCGACGTCACCCGCGTGCGTCATCCGGATCATCTCGGCTACCGGGGGCATGTAGCGGTATTCCTGACCCACCCACACGAGGCCGCGCCGGCCTTGCGCGCGCTGCATGATTTCAACGCCGTCCTCGATGGTGGTGCAGAGCGGCTTTTCGACCAGGATGTGCAGGTCGGTGGCCAGCGCATCGCGCAGCACCGCGATGTGGGTGAAGTTGGGCGACGCGATCACCAGCGCATCGCACAGTCCACTGGCCAACAGGTCGCGGTGATGCTCGAACGCGTGGGCGGGTGTGTGAAGCAGTGCCTGCGCAAGCTCGCGGCTGGGCGCGTGCGGGTCGGCGATCGCCGTGATGCTGGTACCGGCCAGCACCTTGATGTTTTCGATGTGCTCGCGGCCCATGCTGCCGCAACCGATGATGCCATAGCGAATTCGCGCAACCATGCAACGTTTCTCCAACAGTGGGGCTCAACCTGCGAAATGGGGTTCAGGCAGGCCGGGGATGTCGACGCGCAT
>JANMCS010000571.1:0-10580 GCA_031361405.1 Betaproteobacteria bacterium | reverse complement strand
GGGTGCAACCGGCGAGCAGCACGTGGTCGAGGCGATCGAGCTGGTCGCGCAACGCCGCAGTGATGCGCGGATTGCCGTGACCGAACAGATTGACCCACCACGAGCTGATCGCGTCGAGGTAGCGGTGGCCGTCGAAGTCGTGAAGCCACGCGCCTTCGGCACGTGCGATCGGCAACAGCGGCAGCGCTTCGTGCGCCTTCATCTGGGTGCACGGATGCCACACCGCGGACCGGCTGCGCATCATCCAGTCCGCGTTGGTCGTGGTCGCCATGTCAGGGCCGGCCCAGGTACATGTAGAACGTCGACTGCCCACCGCTGGCACGGCCGTAGGCAAAGTAGAACGGCCCGACCCAGGTATGGGCGGCCAGGAACACGCTGCCCGCGGTGTAGAGGTCCCGCGACGAGATGCTGTCGCGCTTGTTCCACACATTGCCGGCTTCGATCGAGCCGCCGGCGAACACGGCGCCGCCGATTACCGGCAATTGCATGATCTCGTGATAGTAGACGGCGCGGGAGAACGCCACGAAGTTGCCCGAGATCTGGTTGGTGCGCAAGCCCGAGAGCTGCAGGAAGCCGCCGAGGTTGAAGTCGCTGATGACCGTGTTGTCCTCGTTGCGGACGCCGCCGCCCTTGACGTAAACATTGAAGAAATTCCTGTGGTCGATCTCGAACGCATAGTTGGCTTCGCCCCCGGCGCGCGTCGCCCCGTTGTTATCGATTTCGATGCCCGCCGCAGTGAGCTGCTGCTGGCCCGTGAACAACTCGGCGGACGCCCGCAGTCCGCTGCGGGGAAAGAACGAATTGTCGAGGCTGTCCCAGCGCACCAGGAAACGCACCCCGGTCTCCGTGGACGTGACCGTCGGATAGGCCTTTTCGGCGATTTCCGGATCGCCGCGCTGGTGCGCCCACTTGAAGCCGACGCGCATATCGCCCGCCGTGCCGAACGTGCTGCCGAGATCGAGGCCCGCGGTCTGGGTCAGCACGTCGTACTGCGCGACGCGTGACGAACCGTCGAAGACGTATTCGGGCGCGCGCTGCGTCAGGCCATACGCGGACAGGTACAGCGCATTGCCGAGCGATAGCGGTTGATGGAACTCGGTGGCATAGCGGCGGGTGCTGCCCAGGATGATCTCGTTGGTCCACTGCGCGCCGAGACTGTTGATCCACACGCGCTTGTGCCCGGCCATCGCGTTGAAGGTCGAGTCACCCTGCAGGTCGGTGGACAGGAGGAGGCCGAAGCGCAGGAAGTTGGGGCCCCAGGATTTCTCCGTCACGTTGACGACCACGCCTTCCTTCGCGCCCTCGCCGACCAGCTGGTAGTCGATCTGCTCGAAGTCGCCGCGGCCGTAGAGCAGCGTCAAGTCCTTTTCCAGCACCTTCACCTGGAACGGCGCGCCGGGCTTGGTCTTCATCTGGTCCTCGAGCACCTTCGGGTTGGCGTAGACCGTGCCCTCCACGCGGACGAAGTCGAGCGTCTTGGGCAGCGACTGCGCAGGCACCTGCAACCGTTGCTCGAAAGCCGCATATTGCACCGGTGTCGAGCGCAACTCAGCGAGCCGAACCTGCGCGGCTTCGGCCGCCTTGACGCCCAGGTCGATGAATTCGGGGGCCTTGGCAAAGTCGAGGAACGTGAGCTCACCCAGGTCCGGCGAGATCAGCACGTCCTGCGGCCGCAGCGTACCGAGCTGCGTGCGCACGTTCTGTTCGGTGAGGATGTTGATCATCTGCGACGCATAGCCGATCAGCGACGACAACTGGTCCCGGCTCATCAGCGGCGTGCCGATGTTGACGGCGATGACGATGTCGGCACCCATGGCCCGCACGATGTCCACGGGCAGGTTGTTGACGAGGCCACCGTCGCCCAGGATGCGCCCGTCGAGTTCGACCGGCGCAAACATGCCGGGGACGGACATGCTCGCCCGCATGGCCTGGTAAAGCCGGCCGTGATCGAACACCACCTGCTGCCCGTCGACCATGTTCGTGGCCACCGCGCGGAACGGAATGGGCAGGTGGTCGAAGTTGTCGATACGGTCGACGTTGCGCGTGAGTTCGTGCAGGAAGAGCTCGAGGTTCGACCCCGACAGTGCGCCCTTGAACGTGCGGAACTGGCCGTCGCGATAGCCGATCTCGAGGCCCAACGGGAACGCGGCTTCGTATTCCTTGCGGCGGAAGCTGACGTCGCTGCGCGCGGGGCTGTCGGACAGGAGGGTCGGCCAGCTGACGTCCTCCAGCTGCCTTTCCATGTCCTCGGGCGCCATGCCGCTGGCGTAGAGGCCACCCACGATCGCGCCCATGGACGTGGCCGCGATGTAGTCGATGGGAACGTTCAGCCGCTTCAGAACCTTGAGCACGCCCACGTGCGTCATGCCGCGCGCCCCGCCGCCGGACAGCACCAGTCCGATCCTGGGGCGCGCGGGGACGGCGACCACGGCCGCGGTGGCACCGGCCGCTGGGGCCACCGGGGGCGGGACGGGTTGGGCCAGGCCGGGCGGCGCGACGACAAGCGCGCAGAGCGCGGCTGCCCAAGCTAGCCCGCGACGGCGGCGTGCACGGCGGACGATTCGCTGCAGCGCGTGGCGGAGGGCGTGCACGGGCACCAGGGCTTGGTTACGGGACGTGGCCGATTATAGCGACGCGAAGCCGCAGCGACGGATTCGCATTGCGGGCCGCATCCTGGAATAACGAAATCGTTATATTGTTCGCCTCGTCTAAACCCGGCATGGGCCCGATGGTTACAACTCGTTACACCGGCGTTGCGATCGCGCTGCATTGGCTTACCGCAATATTGATATTCTGCGGCTTCGGTCTCGGCCTCTTCATGACGGGGCTTGAGCTCTCGCCCACCAGTTTTCGGCTCTACGCATGGCACAAATGGATCGGCATCACGGTATTTCTGCTGGCCGCGGCGCGGCTGGCGTGGCGCGCCGGGCATCCGCCGCCCCCGCTGCCGGCCACGCTGCCGGCGTGGCAGGTGCGCACGGCCAAATGGATGCACCGCTTCCTGTACGCCCTGCTGGTGGCCATCCCCCTGTCCGGCTGGATCTACAGTTCGTCCACCGGCATTTCGGTGGTCTATCTCAACCTCGTCCCGTTGCCCAATCTGGTGGCCAAGGACCGCGACCTGGCGCAGGTGCTGCTCACCGTGCACCAGACCTTGAACTTCACGTTGGCCACCATGGTCGTATTGCATGCAGCGGGGGCGCTGCGCCATCATCTCGTGGACCGGGATGGCGTGCTGGCGCGGATGCTGCCCGGGCGGCGGTGATCCCCGCCCGCCACTGCACGCCGACCACGACCAAGCCAAAGGCCATCATGCGCATCCTTCATCCCTTCATTCCCCCGCTGGCCGTACTGCTGCTGGCCAGCGGCAGCGCCGGCGCCCAGGGCGTGCTGATCGACCGCAGCGAAATCCGGTTCGTGTCGAAGCAGATGGGTGTCAACGTCGAAGGCAAGTTCCGGCGCTGGAAAGCCAACGTCGATTTCAAGCCCGCCGACCTCGCCCGGTCCCGTGCCGATTTCGAGATCGACCTTGGCAGCATCGACCTGGCCAGCGAAGAGGCCGAAACCGAGGTGAAGCGCCCGCGCTGGTTCGACACGTCAAGGTTTCCGGTGGCCGTGTTCGCCTCCACCGGCCTCAAGGACCTGGGCGGCGACCGCTACGAGATCGACGGCAAGCTCACGCTGAAGGGCATGTCGCGCGACATCGCCATCCCCGTGTCAATGAAGAAGGACAACGCCGGCAACGCCGTGGCCGAAGGCACGTTCACGTTGAAGCGGCTCGATTTCAAGCTCGGCGACGGTCATTGGGCCGACCCGTCGGTCGTCGCGGACGACGTGCTGGTGCGCGTGCGGATGGTGTTGCCGCGCGCCGCCTGACCGGCGCCCGCCCCGTTACGTTGCTGTTTCACTCACGCAGGATCGCCAGGAGACACCCATGATAGTTTCGCCCAGCCGCATCGTCGCCATCGCCGCCACCGTGTGCATCCTTGGCGCAGCCGGCACGGCAGCCGCGCAGGAAGTCTATGTCCTCGACGTCAATCACACGATCCCGATGTATGAAGTCACCCACCTGGGATTCTCGGTACAGCGCGGCACGTTCAGCAACGCTGCCGGGCGCGTCACGCTCGATCGCGCCGCGAAAAAGGGCAGCATGGATGTCGTGATTGCCACCACGTCCGTATTGCCGGCCCTGCCGCGCATGATGGCGGCGATGAAAAGCGAGGACTTCTTCAACGTCGACCAATTTCCGACGATGACGTACAAGTCCACGGATCTCGAATTCGATGGCGACAACCTGGTGGGTGCCAAGGGCGAACTCACGCTGCTGGGCGTCACGCAACCGGTGGCGCTCAAGGTCAGCAACTTCAAGTGCGGCCCCAATCCGTTCAACAAGCGCGCGATGTGCGGCGGCGAAGCCACGGCCACGATCAGGCGTTCCGACTTCGGGATGAAGGCTGCGCTCCCGCTGGCTGCCAGCGACGAAGTGAAGATCATCATTCCCTTCGAAGGCATTCGCGAGCAGGGCAACGCCGGGTAGTCGTTCCCGACGGCCCTCCGCCGTCGCTGCCTGGCCCTTCAGGTACCGGCTGGATGCCGCTCACCGTCCTCCCGGCATGCCTGCCGACGCGGCCGCGAGCCCCAGCTGCATCCGGCGCACGGCCGCCAGCAATTCGCGGGTGATGCCGGGCTCGCGCACCGAATGGCCGGCGTCGGGCACGATGACGAATTCCGCCTCCGGCCAGGCTTGCGCCAGCGCATGGGCCGTGACCGGTGGGCATACGATGTCATAGCGGCCCTGCACGATCGTGCACGGCAGGTGGCGGATGCGGTCGATGCCGGCCAGCAGCGCGTTGTCGGCGAGAAAGGCCCGGTGCACGAAGTAGTGCGCCTCGATGCGCGCGATGGCCAGCGCGGCGGCATCGCTGTCGAAGGTGGCCAGCGCCTCCGGTTGCGGCAGCAACGTCGAGCACGCGCCTTCGTAGCGGTCCCATGCGTGCGCGGCGGGCAGGTGGACGGCAGGATCGGGGTCCGTCAGCCGGCGATAGTAGTTGCCCAGAAGTTCGCCGCGCTCGTCCGGCGGCAGGAAGTCGGCAAACGCCCGCCCCGCCTCGGGAAAGATCGTGCGCATGCCGTGCATGAACCAGTCGAGCTCGGGCGGTGTGGCCAGGAAGATGCCGCGCAGCACCAGGCCCGTGACCTGCTGGGGATGCGCCTGCGCGTAGGCGAGTGCCAACGTGGAACCCCACGAGCCGCCGAACAGCATCCAGCGCTCGATCTGCAGGTGCTCGCGCAGGCGCTCGAGATCGGCGATGAGATTCTGCGTGGTGTTGCCGGCGAGCTCGGCCACCGGCGTGGATTGCCCGGCGCCGCGCTGGTCGGCCAGCACGATGTTCCAGAACGCGGGATCGTAGAAACGGCGATGGTGCGGCAGGCAGCCGCCGCCGGGGCCACCGTGCAGAAACAGAAGCGGTGCGCCGCCACGCTTGCCGCATGCTTCCCAGTGCATCGTGTGGACCGCATCGAGCGCCAGGCGGCCACGGGCATACGGCTCGATTTCCGGATACAGCGGCGTGTCGAGCACACCGCGGCGCGTGGCGTCGATCATGGCAACGGACGCTCCGGGTTCAGCGCGACAGCGGCGCGCGGAAGCGCTCGTCGACGTCGATGCGATAGCCGTTGGACAGGCGATTGGTCTCGTTGGCCAGCGCCACCACGGCCAGCATCTCGTGGAACATCGCCGGCGTCATGCCCTTGGTTGTCGCGCTGGCCGTATGCGAATGGATGCAGTACTCGCAATTGTTGGTGACCGACACCGCGACATAGAGCAGTTCCTTGGTCAGCGGATCGAGGTGGCCTGGCCCCATCACTTCCTTGACCGAGTTCCAGATCCGCCGCAGCGTGGCCGGCTCGTTGGCGAGGGCCTTCCAGAAATTGTTGATCCAGTCGACCTTGCGGGTCGCGCGGATGTCGTCGTACACCGCACGGACCTCGGGCGAGGCGTCTTCGTATTCGATCAGCGCAACCATGGCCATGGATTTCTCTCGAGGTTGGCGGCAATCGCCGCCATGGTGGTCAGGTGAAAGTGCTCAAGGGTGGATCCTTGATGATGCAGGGGCGCGGCACCACCCGTGCATCAACCCGCGCTCCAGGGCGTCTTCAGCCGGGTGTATTCCAGCCGATAGGAGCTGCGCTCCAGATCGTGGGCACCGGCGGCCTGCAACGCCGGCGCCAGGTCGGCGGCCGCGCCGTCGACATCGGCAACGCTGTTGCCTTCGATCAGCACGATCCACGATGGCACCTGCGTGCCCGCAGCGCGCACTTTCCGCTCGGTGGTTTCGATGCTGCTGCCGGCGCGGTCGCCCAGTCCGAGGTGCACTCCCGCGATGCCCTTGCGGTAGGCGAGCGGCGGCAGCAGCCGGGTGCGCAGGGCGCCCAGCAGGTCGTCGTGCGCGGCGTCGGGCAGCGCGAAGCGCAGCGTCAGCATCACGCCGCCGCTGCCCACGCCAAGCGTGAAGGTCACGCGGCAGAGGGCGCGCGCGACATTGCGAAAGTGCGGCACCACGCGCTGCGTCCACGGCGTGGGCGCGTTCAGGCGGTCGAGATAATCCCGCCCGGTGAGCGTCTCGAAACTGTCGGCCTCGTAGAGATTGAAATATTCGGGTCCGGCGCCGATCACCGCATAGCGTCGCCCGCGATGAAAGCCCGGGATGCCTACGCGCTCCGGCATGTGCTCGCGGTTGTGCCATTCGTGGAATTCGTCGCGCGCAGCCGGCTCGATATCGTGCCAGATGGCCACCGCCCCCAGGCCGGCGAGACTCAACGCGGCACCCGCCTGGCGTCTGCCGATGTCGAAGTGCGCTTCATGCGTTCCGTGTCAGCGTGACGGCGAGACGGCCGAGATTGCCATACTCGAACGTGAGCGGCGCATCGACCGGGACGTCGATGATGCCGGCGTATGAACCTGTGGTCACGACCTGGCCGGCGCGCAGGTGCTCGCCGCGCCTGGCGAGATAGTTGGCCAGCCACACCAGCGGTCGCAACGGATGCACGTCCGGATGCTTGCCCTCCGCGGATGCGATCACCGCGCCATTGGCGCGGACGACGACCGGAAACGCTTCCAGGTCGGCGTCCCACGGTGCGGCCAGCGCCGGACCCACGTAGAGCCCCTGGTTGGCGATGAAGTCGGCCAGCAGCTCCGGATAGGTGACCGTCTTCGGCTCGGCGTAGCGGGGACCGATCAATTCGAGCGCCATCCGCGCGCTGCCGACGGCGGCCCGCACGTCGGCGTCCGTGTATGGCACGGCGCGGGCCGGCAGGTCGCGCGCGATGACAAAGGCAATCTCGGGCTCGATGCGCGCCACGTCGCCGTCGATCTGCATCGGGCACGGCGACACGTCGTGGATGGTCGGCGCAAAGATGGGCGCGGCGATGATCGCCCGCGCCGCGGTGGGCAACGAGCATTTCCATCCGCCCACCGGCAGCGCCAGCAATTCGGTGACGCGACGCTGCACGGCGATCGCGTCGTCCACCGTTGCCGGTCGCGCGCACTCGTCGATGCGGGGACCGACCCCGCCGGCGCGCCGGGCCGCAAAAAGAAATTGCGCGGCGGTTTCCTGGGCGGCGGTCAACATGGCGAGGCGTCCTGGTCGGGGCGGCGCCGGGCAAGTCCGGCGCGCGTCGATATTCTGGCATAGCTTCGACGCCTGCCTGTCGGTTATGCTTCGACTCCCCTGCCACAGCGAGCGAATGTCCCGATGCCTACCTTAGCTGCGCAATTGACGACGGCCGCGTGCCTGCCGGTGGATGCCGCCGCCGCCATGCTGATCGGGCGCGCATGGGTGCCTGCGGTCAACGGACCGGTGGTGGTGGCCGTGCGTGGCGATGACATCGTCGACGTGTCCACGATTGCGCCGACGTCCAGCATGCTGGTGGGCCAGCCGGATGCGGCGGCACGGGTGCGCGCCGCCAATGCGCTGCCGCGCATCGACGCGCTGGCGTCCGTGCTGCGCAACAGTGCCGAAGCCACGCGTGACATCACGCGGCCGTGGCTGCTCGCGCCTTGCGATCTGCAGGCGGTCAAGGCGGCCGGCGTCACCTTCGTGGCCAGCATGCTGGAGCGCGTGATCGAGGAACAGGCGCGCGGCGACCCGTCGCGTGCGGAGAGCGTGCGGCGCACGATCGTCGGCATCATCGGCGACAACCTGTCGAGCGTGCGCCCCGGTTCGGAGGAGGCGGCGCACCTCAAAGACGCGCTGATCAAGCAGAACGCATGGTCGCAATATCTCGAAGTAGGTATCGGCCCCGATGCCGAAGTGTTCACCAAGTCGCAGCCGATGTCGGCGGTGGGCGCGGGCGCCGACATCGGCATCCATCCCAAGTCGGAATGGAACAATCCGGAGCCGGAGATCGTGCTCGTCATCGACAGCACCGGGCGCGTGGTTGGCGCCACGCTGGGCAACGACGTCAACCTGCGCGACTTCGAAGGCCGCAGCGCGCTGCTGCTCGGCAAGGCCAAGGACAACAATGCGTCCACGGCCATCGGCCCGTTCATCCGCTTGTTCGACGACCATTTCACGATCGACGATGTGCGCCAGGCGCAGATCACGCTGCACATTGCCGGGCCTGACGGATTTACGCTCGACGGTCATTCGTCGATGGCCATGATCAGCCGCGATCCGCTCGATCTCGCGGGACAGGCCATCGGCGCGCATCATCAATATCCCGACGGCCTCATGCTCTACCTCGGCACGATGTTCGCGCCGACGAAGGACCGGCATGGCCCGGGCCAAGGCTTCACGCACGTCGTGGGCGATGTGGTGACGGTGTCCACGCCGAAGCTGGGCGCGCTCGTCAATCGCGTCGAACACACCGACCGCATCGCGCCGTGGACCTTCGGTGCGGGCGCCCTCATGCAAAGCCTGGCCCAGCGCAAGCTCCTCTGAATCGAACGGGATTCCCATCATGGCTGAACTGTTCAAGAACCTGATCAATGGCGAGTGGGTGCCCGGTGCCACCGTGTCGGTCAACCGCAATCCGTCGGATACCAGCGACGTGGTCGGCGAATATGCGCAGGCCGACGTCGAGCAGACGCGCGCGGCCATTGCCGCCGCAAAGAAGGCCTTTGGCGCGTGGTCTACCGGATCGATCCAGGAGCGCGCCAACATCCTCGATCGCGCCGGCACCGAAATCATTGCGCGCAAGGATGAGTTGGGCGCGCTGCTGTCGCGCGAGGAAGGCAAAACGCTGCCCGAGGGCATCGGCGAAGCGATGCGCGCCGGCCAGATCTTCAAGTTCTTCGCCGGCGAAGTGGTGCGCCTCACTGGCGACAAGCTGCCCTCGGTGCGCCCGGGTGTCGATGTCGAGGTCACGCGCGAGCCGCTCGGCGTCATCGGGCTCATCACGCCGTGGAATTTCCCCATCGCGATTCCGGCGTGGAAGATCGCGCCGGCGCTGGCCTACGGCAACACCGTCGTGTGCAAGCCCGCCGATCTCGTGCCCGGCTGTGCGTGGGCCATTGCCGACATCCTGGTGCGCGCTGGCTTGCCGGCGGGCGTGTTCAACCTGGTGATGGGCCGTGGCTCGGTGGTCGGTGAAACGATGGTCAACCATCCCGATGTCACCGCGATCAGTTTCACCGGCAGCGTCAGCACGGGACGCGCGCTGGCGGCCAAGGCCATCGCGCGCATGGCCAAGGTTCAGCTCGAGATGGGCGGCAAGAATCCGCTGGTGGTGCTGGACGATGCCGACCTGGCCACCGCAGTCAATGTCGCCGTGCAGGGCTCGTATTTTTCGACGGGCCAGCGCTGCACGGCATCGTCGCGCCTGATCGTCACCGACGGCATCCACGATCGTTTCGTCGCGGCGGTCGTCGAGAAGCTGAAGGTCTTGAAGGTCGATAACGCGTTGTCCGCCGGCGCCGAGATCGGCCCGGTCGTGGACCAGAGCCAGCTCGATCAGGACCTGAAGTATCTCGAGATCGGCAAGAGTGAGGGCGCCACGCTGGCCGTGGGTGGCGAGCGGTTGAAGCGTGCCACCGAGGGCTTCTACATGGCGCCGGCGTTGTTCACCGGCGCCACCAACACGATGCGCATCGCGCGCGAGGAAATCTTCGGGCCGGTGGCTGCGGTGCTGCGTGTGAAGAATTATGACGAGGCGCTGGCCGTGGCCAACGATACCGAGTTCGGCCTCGCGTCGGGCATCGTGACCACGTCGCTCAAGCACGCGTCGCACTTCAAGCGGCACGCGGAAGCCGGCATGGTGATGGTCAACGTGCCCACCGCGGGTGTCGATTATCACGTGCCGTTCGGCGGGCGCAAGGGCTCGAGCTACGGTTCGCGGGAGCAGGGCCGCTACGCCTCGGAATTCTTCACCACCGTCAAGACGGCCTATACGGCGCCCTGAACGCAGCGTGGTCGGGCACCCCGCTGCAATGTCGGGCACCCCGCCGGCATGTTGCACTCGCCTTATTTACTGCCCTTGGCGGGCACCACTTTCTGCCGTTGCGTACCCAGCCCGTCGATGCCCAGCGTGATCACGTCGCCCGCCTTCAGCCACTGCGGCGGCTTCATGCCCATCGCCAC
>JANMCS010000569.1:0-3545 GCA_031361405.1 Betaproteobacteria bacterium | reverse complement strand
GGCGGCGGCTCCTCGAGCGTTTTCAACAGCGCGTTGGCGGCCGCGGCATGCATTGACTCGGCCGGCACGATCACCGCCACCTTGGCGCGCCCCCGATGGCTGGTGACGTGCGCCCACCGCGTGAGCGCGCGGATCGCGTCGACCGGAATGGAATCCAGCACCTTGATCGTGCCGTCGTCTTCGACGGCCAACGGCTCCACCATGCGCAGGTCGGGATGCTGGCCGGCGGCGGCGTAAACGCAACTCGGGCAGACCCCGCACGCCAATCCCGTTGCCCGCGGCTGCTCGCACAGCAGCGACCGCGCGAGATTCAGAGCCAGCGCGCGCTTGCCGATGCCGCGCGGACCGTCGAGCAGCAGCGCGTGCGGCCACGTGGCGCGGCCGGCCATCTGCGTCTGCGCGAAATTCATTTGCCACGGCAGCAACGCGGGCCATGGCGCACCGGGCGCAGCCTCGGCGATCGGTTCGCTCATCGGGCCAGCAACTGCACGAGTTGCGCCCGCACCTGCTCGCGCGGCCGTGCCGCGTCGACGACGTGAAACCGCGCGGGCTCGGCGTTGGCGCGGGCCAGATAGGCCGCGCGCACGCGCAGGAAGAAATCCTCACGCTCCACTTCGAACTTGTCGAGTTCGCGACCGTCGGCCAGCGCGCGGTCGAGCCGTTCGCGCGACACCGCGGGCGGCACATCGAAGAGGATCGTGAGATCCGGTCGGCAATCGTCATGCACGAAACGCTCGAGTTCGGCGATGCGCTCGGCGGCGATGCCATGGCCGGCGCCTTGATACGCGTAGGTGGCGTCACTGAAGCGATCGCACAGCACCCAGTCGCCGCGCGCCAGCGCCGGACGGATCACCTGCGCCACATGTTCGCTGCGCGCGGCAAACATCAGCAGCGTCTCGGCCTCATGTGTCATCGGCGTATGCAGCAGCATGTCGCGCAGCTGCTCGCCGATCCGCGTACCGCCCGGCTCGCGCGTGGTGACCACGCGATGTCCCCGCGCGATGATGGCCTCGGCCAAGGCTTCGACGTGCGAGCTCTTGCCGGCGCCATCGACGCCCTCGAGCGTGATGAAGCGGCCGCGGGGAGGATTCACGTGGGAGTCTCGTTGCAATGGACAGGCGCGCGTCAACGCCCGCCCTTCTGGAATTTTGACACGGCCCGGTTGTGATCGGCGAGATTGGTCGAGAATTGCGAGCTGCCGTCGCCGCGCGCGACGAAGTACAGGAATTCGGTGGCCGGCGGATTCAGGACGGCGGCCAGCGACGCCTGCGAGGCCATCGCGATCGGTGTCGGCGGCAGACCGTCGCGCGTGTAGGTATTCCACGGCGTGTCGGCCTCGAGGTCGCGCTTGCGCAGGTTGCCGTCAAAGCGCTCGCCCATGCCGTAGATCACCGTGGGGTCGGTCTGCAGTCGCATGCCGCGGCGCAGCCGGTTGATGAATACCGAGGCGATCAATGGGCGGTCGGACGCGCGTCCGGTTTCCTTTTCGACGATCGACGCGAGGACCAGCGCTTCCGCCGGCGTCCGGAGCGGCACGTCCGGCGTGCGGCGCGCCCAGGCATCGGCGAGGCGCACCTGCTGCGCGTGCAACGCCCGCTTCAGCACGGCCACGTCGGCATTGCCGGGCGCAAAGAAATAGGTGTCGGGATGGAATGCGCCTTCGGGGGAGGCGCCTGCCGCGCCAAGTCTGGCCATCAATTGGGCATCGGCGAGGTCGAGCACGGTGTTGCGCAACCCCGGGCTCGCCCGCATCGCCTTGCGCACTTCGGCAAAGGTCGCGCCTTCGACGATGACGAACACGCTTTGCGTCACGTCGCCCTCCGTCAGCGTCGACAGCAGTTGCGGCAGCGTGATGCCGGACTCGATGGCATAGCTGCCGGCCTTGATGGTCCGGTCCTGCCCGCGCCACCGGCCCAACAGGCGCAATGTCCACGGCTGCGGCAGCGCACCCGCGGCCTCCAGCTCCCGCGCCACCGATCCCAGCGACGCGCCGCCGCGCACCTCGAATTCGAACGGGGACTGCGGTAGCGGCAATGGTCGGGTGAGCGCAGTCCAGGCGAGCACGCCCCCGACTGCGGCGGCAACCGCGATCAGCACGAGGAGATAACGGACGATGCGGGCAAGGGACATGGCGGGGGCGCGGGGCGGCACCGTTACCCGGGCACGCGCAGCGGCGCATTATAATCGGCCCATGCACAAAGCCTGTCGCCAACATCTGTCGCGTCGCCCCCGATCGGGCGGCTTCACGCTGATCGAGATCATGGTGGTGATCGTGATTCTCGGCGTACTGGCCGCGCTGGTGGTGCCGCGCGTGCTCGAGCGCCCCGACGAGGCGCGCGCGATCGCGGCCAAGAGCGACATCGCGACGATCATGCAGGCATTGAAGCTCTACCGCCTCGACAACCAGCGCTATCCCACCGCGGAGCAGGGCTTGCTCGCGCTGACCGCGAAGCCCGAATTGCCGCCGCCACCGCCCAACTGGAAGCCCGGCGGCTATCTCGAGCGGCTGCCGAAGGATCCGTGGGGCCGGCCGTTCGTGTACGTGATTCCCGGCGTGCGCGGCGAAATCGAAGTGTTCAGCTTTGGCGCCGATGGCCAACCGGGTGGCACCGGAATCGATGCCGATATCGGCTCATGGGATCTCTAGCACCGCCCAGGTCACGGCGTTCAGGATTTGCAACGGTCCGCGAGGCCGGTTTCACGTTGATTGAAATCCTGGTGGTGATCGTCGTGCTCGGCATCGCCGCCGCCGCGGCGTCCATGGCCTATTCCGGCGATGATGCCGGTACCGCCACGCGCGAGGCGCGCCGCTTTGCGGGCGCCATCGAACACGCGGCCACGCGCGCGCAGGTGCGCGCGGAGACGCTCGGCGTGTCGGCGGAGGGCTCGGGCTGGCGTTTCTGGCGTCGCGACCCCGAGCGCGGAACCTGGCAACCGCTGGCGGACGACGACGTGCTGGCACCACGCACGCTACCCCCGGCGATGCAGTTGCGCGCGGCAAGTTTCGCCGGCGCGCCGGTGCCGGCCGACGCGATCCTGCCGCTGCGCCCCACCGGCCACAACGATCCCTTTGCGTTCACGCTCGCGGCCTCGACCGTCACGCTTGAAGTAGCCGCCGATCCGCTCAATCGCGTGGCGCTGACCCGGTTGCCCGGCGCGTCGGCGCCATGACACGCAGCCGCGGCTTCACGCTGGTTGAAATCCTCGTCGCGCTCGCCATTGTCGCGGTGGCGCTGGCGGCAGGCATGCGTGCGCTGGCGCAAGGCGCCGACAATGCATCGGCGCTGAAAGGCCGCACGCTCGCGTTGTGGGTCGCGCAGAATCAATTGGCCGCAGCACAACTCGCAGTGCCCTGGCCGGCATTGGGCAACAGCGCCGGCGAAGCCGAGCAGGCCGGCACGCGCTTCGTGTGGCGCGCCGCGATCGGCAATACGCCCAACCCTGCATTTCGCCGCATCGAGATCACCGTGGCCGAACCGCAGGCGCCGGACTACGCGCTGGCGCGATTGATCGGCTTCCTCGGCACGGCGGAGCCGTTGCCATGA
>JANMCS010000152.1:0-24865 GCA_031361405.1 Betaproteobacteria bacterium | reverse complement strand
CGAGTAGAACAACACCGGCAGCGTCAACACCATGCTGGCCCAGTTGAGCAGGCGCTGCTGCTCCGGCGCAACGCCGTCGTCGCTCCAGTAGGCCGCGCCGGAAAACATCATCACCTGCATCATCGCCAGCGCGGCGATGGCGCCGCGCAACAGCAACGCCCGGCGCTCGCGGCGCGCCCGCACCTCACGCTGGGCGGGGTCGTAGGGCACGGCCGCGAAACCGAGCGCGCTCACCGCGCGCAGTACGGCGACCAGATCGGTCGCCGCCGGATCCCAGCGCACGACGACACGCTGGCTGGCGTCGTTGACGGCGGCATGGCGCACGCCGGGCTGACCACTGATCCACGCCTCGCACAACGTGCCGCAGGCGCCGCAACTCATCCCGTCGAGCAGCAGTGAAATTTCGCGATCGCCGCCAGCCAGTGTGCGCACCAGTCCGCTTGCGAGCGCACCTTCGGCCACGCCGGTTGCCGCGGCCACGGCTCGCGGGTCGGGACGCGGCGCACTGTCAGTTCGTCGCGCGTAGAGCGACTCCAAGCCGGCCGCGCCCAGCGTCTGCGCCACTGCGAGGCATCCGGCACAGCAAAAATCGCGTGGCTGTCCTTCCACGCTGGTGGTCCACCGACCGCGCCGAAACTGGGTCTCGCCACAGTGGTAGCAACCCTTTACAGCATCGTGTTGAATGGCGGCGCTGGAGGCGGAATCCGCGGCGGCGGTGGATGACAGGGCCGACATGCAGTCGAGCCTACGGCTTTGCACGACGCGGGGTCAAGCGGCATCGAGGCCTGCAGCGTGCCCGCGCGCCGCCGGATTCACCGGAGTTTGACCCGCATCAACTTCAGAGCGTGCAACGCGGGTAGGATGGGAACGTGGACGTCTGACAACCGGAGTTTCGCCATGTACAAGCACGTGCTGGTCCCCACCGACGGATCAAAACTTTCGGACAAGGCCGTCGCGCATGCGCTCGCCCTCGCCCAAGCCATCGGCGCGCGGGTCACGGCGCTGCATGTCTCGCCGGACTATCCGCAACCGATTTACATGGAAGGCGTCGTGCTCAATCCAGTGTCGCGGCGCGAGTATGCCAAGCACGCGAAGGTGGAAGCAACACGCCTCTTCGACCGCACGCTGAAGAAGGCGGCCGCCGCAGGCGTGGCCTGTGACACCGCACACGCGATTGCCGAAACGCCGTGGGAAGCGATCCTGGGCACGGCCAGGAAGAGCAAGTGCGATGTCATCGTGATGGCCTCCCACGGCCGACGCGGCCTGGCAGCCCTGCTGCTCGGCAGCGAAACCGTCAAGGTGCTGACGCACTCGAAGGTGCCGGTATTGGTGGTGCGCTGAGGGCGCGCGGCGTCAACCGCTGCGCGGCCACCACAGGTAACCCGTCGGATTGTCCGGGCACGGCCCGAGGCCGCATTCGACGGCAAAGGCCAGCATGTTCATGGCCGCCAGCGCTACAAACAGCCAGCACGCGAAAGCGGCCAACGCGCCGCGGCCGCGGGCGGCGTCGTGCGCAAGATCGCGCGCCGGACGGTTGCCCTCCACCACCAGCGCGATACCGACATAGACCACCAGCGCGCCATAGCCGACCAACGCCCACGTGTAGAAGTGGAAGCCGAACAGCGCAGAGCCGTAGCTGCCCGAACCGGGGATGACATGCAGCGCAATCTGGCGCAACGACGCGGCACCGGCCGCAACGCTGGTGAGCAGCACAAGCCCGTAGTGTGCGGGTGAATAGCCGCTGCGCAGGTTGAGCACCAGGCCCACGCCGGCCACGATGAAACCCACCCGCTGCAGCGCGCATAGCGGACATGGAAGTTCGCCCAGCGCGAACTGGTAATAGAACGCCACGAGCAGCGTCCCCGCAATGCCGAACAACGCGAGCGTGTCGAGGAGGCGCGGCATCGGGCGTGGCCTGGCCGCGGTCAGAGCGTGACCGCGAGCCTGTCGGTGGCGTGATACACCAGCCACCACACCTGCACGGCCACCGTCGCAAGGCCGACGCGCAGGGCGCCGGTGCGGTAGCCCGACAACGCGAGCAGCGCCGCCAGCAGTCCCATCACGAACGGCAATACCATCACCACGGCGGGCATCCTTCTCGGGCGCAGGGTGCCGTCACTTGCCGGACCCCGCATGGCTTGCGATCATACGCTGCCACCGCCGACATTTGATGCCATTGCCCCCCGCCTCCCGCTTCCCCCATGCCCGCACCTTTCGCGTGGTGCTCGCAGCGTTGTTGCTGGTGTCGGCACTGGCGGCATCCCCCACGTTCGCAGCCGATCCGGCCAAGGTGCTGCGTCTCGCCACCTCCGACATCGACACGCTTGATCCGCAGCAATGGCAGGACTCGTATTCGAACCTCGTGGGGTCGGCAATCTTCGAGGCGATGTTTCATTGGGATTATTTCGCGCTGCCTGCGCGCCCCGTGCCCAACACGGCAGCGGCCGCGCCTGTGGTTTCCGCCGACGGGCGCACCTGGACGATTCCGCTGCGCCCGGACATCCACTTCACCGACGACCCCGCTTTCGCCGGCAAGTCGCGCGAACTCATTGCCGCGGACTACGTTTACTCGATCAAGCGTTATCTCGATCCCAACCTTCACGGCGGCGGCGATCCACTGGTGTCGGACCTGATCGTGGGCATGCGCGCGGTGGTCGATGCGGCGCGCAAACCGGGTGCGCAATTCAACTACGACACACCGGTCGAGGGCCTCAAGGCGCTCGACCGCTACACGCTGCAGATTCAGATCGCGACGCCCAACTACCCTTCGATGACCGACATGATGGTCGGCTACCGTGCAATTGCACGGGAGGTGGTCGACGCCGCGCATGGCGACATCCAGGGCCGGCCGGTGGGCACCGGGCCCTATCGGCTGGCCGAATGGCAACGTGGTTCGCGCGTCGTGCTGGAAGCCAATCCGCGCTATCGCGCGCTGGCCTTTCCCCAATCGGACAATCCCGCCTGGGCCGATCTCGTGCGCTCGATGCAGGGCAAGCGGCTGCCGCAGGTAGGCCGCATCGAGTTCAACGTGATTGACGAGCAGCAGACGCGGTTGCTGGAGTTCGAGCGCGGCAAGCTCGACGTGGTCGAGCTGCGCGGCGAAGGCGCGCAGCGCTTCCTCGTCAACGGCGAACTCGATCCGGCCATGGCCGCGCGCGGCATCCGGCGCGAGCCTTACGTCACGATCTCCGTACGCTCGCTTTATATCAACATGGAGGATCCGATCCTGGGTGGCACCAGCACTGCCGCCGTCGCGCTGCGGCGCGCGCTGGCGTTGGGTATCGATGCCGCGACGTTGATCCGTGTGGTCTATGCGGGCCAGGGCCTCACGTCGAGCCAGATCCTGGCGCCGGGCCTGTCCGGCTTCGATGCACAGGAAGCGCCGCGCCGTTTTGATCCGGCGCTTGCCAACGCGCTGCTCGACCGCACGGGCTACAGCAAGCGCGATGCCGCGGGGTTTCGCCTGGCGCCGAGCGGCAAGCCGTTGACGCTGTCGCTGTTGATCTTTCCCGGCACCGTCTGGCGCGAAGTGCAGACGCTGTTGAAAAAGAGCATGGACGCACTCGGCGTGCGGATGGACTTTCGCACGCTGCCCACGCAGGATCTCTTCAAGGAAGTCGCGCGCGGCCATTTCCAGATCGCCATCCATGGCCGCCTCACCTCGCCCACTGGCATCGGCTTCCAGCAACTGCGCGGCAACGACCCGCCGGAAATCAACGAATCGCGCTTTCGCAGCGACGACTATGATCGCGCGTTCGAGCGCTTCCTGCGCGCGCCAACGGAAAGTGAACGCATGGTCGCGGCGCGAACGATGAACGCGATCGTGGCGGCCTTCGCGCCGATGCTACCGCTGATGGTGGATATCGAAAATGCGTTCATCCAGCCATGGGTGCAGGGCTACCACCGTTCACCTTTCGGCAGCTACTACCAGTATCTCGACATCGACGTCGCTAAACGCAAGGCGATTGGAGGCTAGGGCACCAGTCCGGGTCGTGCCGGGACGCGACACCCGCGCGCGTTCCGGCACGCCGGATGCGGCGGTGACGGGACGGCCGGAGCCCATTCGCGCTACAATGCTTTTTTCCCAACAAAAACAGCATCATGCGCGTATCTGCTTTCTACCTTGCCACGTTGAAGGAAGCCCCGGCCGAAGCTGACATCGTCAGCCAGCAGTTGATGCTGCGCGCCGGGCTGATCCGCAAGCTCGGGACTGGTCTCTACACATGGATGCCTCTGGGCCTGCGCACGTTGCGCAAGGTGGAGGCCATCGTGCGCGAGGAAATGGATCGCGCCGGCGCGCTCGAGCTCGTGATGCCCGTGATCCAGCCCGCCGAACTCTGGCAGGAAACCGGGCGCTGGGAAAAGATGGGCCCCAACATGCTGCGTCTCAAGGACCGCCACGACCGCGACTTCATCGTCGGGCCGACGCACGAAGAGGTGATCACCGACATCATCCGGCGCGAGATCAAGAGCTACCGCCAGTTGCCGATCAATTTCTACCAGATCCAGACCAAATTCCGCGACGAAATCCGGCCGCGCTTCGGCGTGATGCGCGCACGCGAATTCGTGATGAAGGATGCCTACTCCTTCGACGTCGACGAGGCCGGCATGGCGCGTTCGTACCAGCGCATGTACGACGCGTATGTCGCAATCTTCACGCGGATGGGTCTGCGCTTTCGCCCGGTCGATGCCGACAGCGGTGCCATCGGTGGCGCCGTCTCGTGCGAGTTCCAGGTGCTGGCCGATTCGGGCGAGGACGCGATCGCCTGGAGCGACGCCTCGCCGTACGCCGCCAATGTCGAGAAGGCCGAGGCCGTTGCGCCTGCAGTGGCCCGGCCCGCGGCGGCGGAAACCATGGCCAAGGTCGCAACACCCGGCAAGTCCACCTGTGAAGAGGTGGCCGAACTGCTGGGCCTGCCGCTCACCCGCACGGTCAAATGCCTGATGTTGTGGGCCGACAACCGCGTGCAGATGCTGTTGGTGCGCGGCGATCACATGGGCAATGAGATCAAGATCGCCAAGCTGCCGGGATTCGAGGGCTGGCGCTGGGCGTCGGAAGGCGAGATCGTCGCCGCTACCGGCTGTCGGCCGGGTTATCTCGGTCCGGTGGGCATTCCGCCGGACATGCCTCTGCTCGTCGACCGGGCGGTGGCGGTGATGGGCGATTTCATCTGCGGCGCCAACGTCGCGGATTTCCACCTGCGCGGCGTCAATTTCGGCCGCGATTGCCGCGAACCGGACGGCATCGCCGATCTGCGCAATGTCGTGGCGGGGGACCCTTCGCCCGACGGCAAGGGCACGTTGGCCATCGCCCGCGGCATCGAGGTGGGCCACGTCTTTGCGCTGGGCAACCTCTATTCGACGGCGCTGGGCGCAACTTATCTCGCCGCCGACGGTCAATCCAAAGTTCTCGAAATGGGGTGCTACGGCATCGGCATCACCCGCGTCGTCGCGGCCGCCATCGAACAGAACCACGACGCGCGCGGCATCGTGTGGCCATTGCCGCTGGCGCCCTTCGCCGTGGCCATCGCGCCGGTGGCCTACGACCGCAGCGAGGCCGTGCGCACGCTGGCCGACCGCCTGCATGCCGAACTCGAAGCCGCCGGCGTCGAAGTGCTGCTCGACGACCGCGGTGAGCGTCCTGGCGTGATGTTTGCTGATCTCGAACTGATCGGCATTCCGCACCGGATCACGATCGGCGAGCGCGGCTTGAAGGATGGGCGCGTGGAATACCAGGCGCGTTCCGACAGTGCGGCAACGCCCGTCCCGATCGACGAGATCGCGACGTTCATCCAGCAACGACTGAAGGGTTGAACCACCAGGCATGCGATGTCAAGGCACGATGATTGTTAACAGCCAACCGGCCGCGAAATGCGCCACGTACCGTCACGTCCGCGGCGCGCTGCTGGCGGCCATGCTCGTGCTCGTGCTCGCACCGCTGCCGGCGCTCGCCGGCGCCCAGCGTGAAGAGCACCTGGCCCCGTCCGTCGTCGCCGGCCTGGCCAAGTCGATTGCCGACGCGCCGGTGCCCCCGGATTACGCCAATCGCGACGCGCTGCAGCCATGGCTTGGCGAAATGTCGCGGCGCCTCGCGCACCGCGTGCCCAACGAGCGCGAGCGGCGCGAGCTCCTGGCCACCATCTATTACGAAGCCACGCGCGCCGGGCTTGACCCGCAACTGCTGCTCGCGGTGATGCATCACGAAAGTGGCTTCAAGAAATATGCGATCTCGCCGGTCGGCGCGCGCGGGTACATGCAGGTGATGCCGTTCTGGGTCAGCACCATCGGCACGCCAGAGCAGAATCTCTTCAACCTGCGCACCAACCTGCGCTACGGCGCGGTGATCCTGCGGCACTACCTGGTGGACCTCGAACAGGGCGATCTCTATCGCGCTCTTGGCCGCTACAATGGCAGCCTTGGCCGGCCGGAATACCCCAATGCGGTGATGGCGGCGATGAATCGTCACTTCGCCTACGGCGTGCCCGGCACCGCCACCGCCAGCGCCGCCAGCCCCGCCACGGTGCGGTGAACTGCGCGCCCGCGTCCGTCCCATCCAGCGTCCCCTATCGCGGTCGCTTCGCGCCGTCGCCTTCCGGGCCATTGCATTTCGGTTCGCTGATCGCGGCACTGGCCAGTTTTTGCGATGCGCGCGTCGCCGGTGGCGAATGGCTGCTGCGCATCGAGGATATCGACACGCCGCGCAGCCGTCCCGGCGCCGAGTCCGCCATCCTGCGCACGCTCGAGCGCTACCAGTTTGCATGGGACGGCGCTGTCGTACGTCAATCCGACCGCCGCTCGTTGTACGACAGTGCGCTTGAGACACTGGCCGCGCGCAATGCGGTTTATGGGTGTGTCTGTTCGCGCAGTGACCTGCAGAACGCGCCCGTCAGCGCCACCGGTGAGCGCTGCTATCCCGGCACCTGTCGCGGGCGTGGCGTCACGGTGGCCGCCCGAGGCCGCCACGCGTTGCGCGTGGCCGTGGGCAATGACAGCGTCGCGTTCACCGACCGGCTGCAGGGTCCACAGCACCAATGCCTGGCCACCGACGTCGGCGACTTCGTCGTGCGCCGCGCCGATGGACTGCACGCCTACCAGCTTGCCGTGGTGATCGACGACGCCGATCAGGGCATCACCGCCGTGGTGCGCGGCGCCGACCTGCTCGCGTCCACGCCGCGCCAGATTTTCCTGCAGCGCCTGCTTGGCCTGCCGTCGCCGTCCTATCTGCACGTACCGGTGGCGATCAACCGCAGCGGCACCAAGCTGTCGAAGCAGACACTGGCGCAACGCCTGCCGGATGATCCGCTGCCGCTCTTGCTGGCGGCATGGCGCTTTCTCGACCAGCCGGAGCCGCACGCCGCGCTGGCGTCCGTGACGGAATTCTGGGCCTTCGCCATTGCGACGTGGTCGCCGCTGCAATTGCCGCCGGTGCCGATGCTCCCGGCACCTCCGCCATTCGACCAGGCGCCGGCCCCCGCGTGACGCGTATAATTGCGGGTTGTCCTGTGCCTGCATGCGGCCTCCCGCCGCACGCGTATGTCAACTGCGGCCAACGTCGCGAAAATTCCATGACCACTCTCGTTGTTGTCCGCAAGGGCGGCGAAATCGCCATTGCCGCCGACTCACTCACCACGTTCGGTGACACGCGGCTCGCCGCCGTCCACGATCGTACCTATGACAAGATCGTCCAGTACCACGGCAACTACATCGGCCTCTGCGGTTCGGCCGCCCACCAGCTCGTGTTCGAAAGCCTGCTGCGAAGGCACGAGGACCTCGACTTCTCAACCAAGTTCGCGATTTTCGAGACGTTCCGCAAGCTGCACCCGCTGCTGAAGGAACAGCACTTCCTGAATCCCAAGGAAGAGGACGACGACCCGTACGAATCCACGCAGATCACCGCGTTGATCGCCAACGTCCACGGCATCTTCGGCGTCTACTCGATGCGCGAAGTGTTCGAATACACGCAATTCTGGGCTGCGGGTTCGGGGCGCGAATTTGCGCTGGGCGCCATGCACGCGCAGTACAATCGTTTGCGCTCCGCCGAGGCCATCGCCCGGGCCGGACTCGACGCGGGCTGTCTCTTCGACAAGAACTCGGCACTGCCGCTCACCATCTACACGCTCAAACTCCAGACGACGTGAACCCCGGCCGGATGCCCCGCGCGGATGCACTGACGCCCTTCCTGATCGAGCACGCCGCCGTGCGTGGCGCACTGGTGCGCGTCGATGCCACCGTCGCCGCAGTGCTGGCCGCCCACGACTATCCGCCGGCGATCGGCGAGGTCCTGTCCGAACTGGTGGCGGCCGTCGCGCTGCTCGCGGCGTCTCTGAAGTTCAAGGGCAGCCTGACCGTGCAGTTGCAGGGCGACGGTCCGGTGCAACTGATGGTGGTCGAATGCACGGATGCGCTCGGCGTGCGGGCCACGGCGCAGTGGGATGCGGCGCGCGTGGCAAAGCTGCCGGCGCATGCCACGCTGGCCGACCTGGCCGGCGGCCCGGCGCATGCGCGCATGGTGATGACGCTCGACCCGAAGGGCGCGGGCCCCATCTACCAGGGCATCGTCGCGATCGAGACAGGCGCCGTGGCCACGCTGATCGAGCACTACCTCGCCACGTCCGAGCAACTTGCGAGCCGACTGGTGCTGGCCCGCGCCGGTACCGCCTGCGCCGGCCTGCTGATCCAACGACTGCCCGGCAGCGAGGAGGACGCCGGTGCAGCATGGACGCGCCTCAGGCGCGACGTCGATGCACTCGTTGCCATGGACCTGCTTGCGCCGCAGGAGGCCACCTCCGTCCTGGCCCGGTTGTTTCCGCACGAGGACCTGCGCGTCTTTGCCCCGCGCGCGGTGGCCTTCGCGTGCTCGTGTTCAAGCGAGCGTGTCGAGAACGCATTGCGGATCGCCGGCGCGGCCGAAATCGAATCAATCCTGGCCGAGCGCGGCAATGTCGAAGTGACATGCGAGTTCTGCCAGCGCCAATACACACTGGAACCGGCGGCCGCACGCGCGCTGTTCGCGGCCACCACGCGGCATTGACCCGGCAGGATCGATATGAGTCTCTATACGCCTCCATCGTTCGCCGTCGCCGATCGCGTGGCCGTGGCGCGGTTGATGCACGACTACCCGTTCGCCACGCTGGTCACGCCGGGGGCAACGGAGCCCATCGTGTCGCACCTGCCGTTACTGTTCGTGCCAGGCAGCGAACCCCACGGCATGCTGGTCGGCCACGTCGCGCGCGCCAATCCCCATTGGCAGCAGGCGGTGCACGGCGAGTCGGTCGCGCTGTTTCATGGCCCGCACGCGTATGTGTCGCCCTCGTGGTACGAGCATCCCGCGAAGATGGTGCCGACTTGGAACTACGCCGCCGTCCATGCCCACGGTACGCTGGATCTCATCGACGACCCGGACGAGAAACGGCAGGTAATCGACGTGCTCGTGCACCGCTTCGAAAGCGGCCGGCCGGCCCCGTGGCACTTCGCCATGCCGGCGCGCGAGCGCGATGCGATGATCGGCGCGATCGTCGCGTTCCGGATGCGGATCAAGCGCCTCGACGCCAAGTTCAAGCTGTCGCAGAATCGCTCGGACGAAGACCGCGCCCGCGTCGTCGACGGCCTGCAAGCCGACGAACATCCCGATGCAACGGCAACAGCCGAGTGGATGTTGACCTACGCCAACGCACGGCGGCGCCCGGCGTGACGCGGCCCGCGCCTGCTGGCGATGACCGCATCCGCTTCGACAAGTGGCTGTGGGCGGCGCGCTTCTACAAGACGCGCAGCCTCGCGTCCGCCGCCATCGAGGCCGGCCAGGCGCGCATCAACGACGAGCGCGTCAAGCCGTCGCGCGTGCCGCGCGTGGCCGACCTGGTGACGATTCGTCGCGGCGGCCTGACGTGGATCGTGGAAGTGGTGACGCTGTCCGACCGGCGCGGCGGCGCACCTGAGGCGGCGCTGCTCTTCCGGGAAACCCCGGCCAGTGTGCACGCGCGCGAGGCGATCGTGCTGGAGCAACGCGCGGCGCGCGCGTCCGCGCCACAGGCACCGGGGCGCCCAACCAAGCGGCAGCGGCGCAAGCTCGCGGATTTCCTGAACGAGCCTTGAACCAGGAATGTTCTAGCAGAGCCGGATGCTGGACAGTTCGAGGATGAGGTCAGGTTGCCGGTAGGCCTGCAGAATCAGCCACGCTAGCGCGAGCGCCGCGAGGACGCCCACCGAATGCCAGAGCGTCCGGCGGGCAAGCCATGCAACTGGCGGGGCATCAGGCGGAGTCACACCACCGATGCTACGCCCGCTGCGGCATCTCCGGCAACAGCCCCATGA
The DNA here is from genome assembly GCA_031361405.1 of Betaproteobacteria bacterium. GTDB lineage: Bacteria > Pseudomonadota > Gammaproteobacteria > Burkholderiales > Casimicrobiaceae > VBCG01. The sequence continues at coordinate 14,554 of JANMCS010000152.1, read as the reverse complement.
TCGGCACCGCCGATACGGGCAGCAGTCCGAGGGCCCGCATCTTCGACATCACCGAGCTGAAATCCACCGCGGTATGCGCGTCGGGAATCGGCTTGGCCAACAGGTTGACCGCGCGCCCGCTGACCACCAGCGGCAGATCGGGCGGCAGCGCCGCGCGCAGCGAACGAATTTCCTGACCCGCGATCTTGCCCGAGATGCCGCGATCGAACAGCAGCACCACCATCGCCGCCTTGTAGGCTGCCGCGGCGCCGGCGATTTCCTGCGCCGGCACGCCCGCGCCCAGCGTCAGGCAATTGACGCCCTCGGTGAAGAGCAGCAATTCAAGAATGGCGAGACCCAGCTGGTTGGGATCGTTGGGCGGCGTGGCCAACAGGATGTGCCGCGCATCGCGCGTGGGACGTACGAGGCGCGTCACATCGCGCAACAGGCGTTGCGCGAGATCGGCAAAGCGCAGTTCCTGGAAATTTTGCATCTCGCCACGCACCACGCGCTCGTGGACGGCTTCGTTGAGCGGGATGAGCGTCTGCTCGAGGAACCGGCGCAAGCCCTGCCCCACCAGCAGTTTCGACAGGTGGTTCTGCAATTCGCCGATGCGGTGCTCGGCCACCAGCCGCACCGCACTTTCGATTTCCGACGGCAGCGCCGACGGCACGTCGACGGCCAGGCCCAGCATGGATTGCAGCGCCGAGTCGGCCAGCGGGACGACGGCACCGGCACGCCAGCCCTCGGACAACAGCTGCTTGATGAGTTTCAGCCGGGCGACCTGGTCGGCCGGATACACGCGGTCGCCAAAGGTATCGCGCAGCGGCGATGGGAAGCCGTAACGGCGCTGCCACATATAGAGCTGCTCGGCGCAAGCCGGTGATACGCACCACTTCGCGGATGTGCAAGGCGCCACGGGTGTCGTGGTCAGGGGTGTGCGGGACGGCGGTGAGCGTGGGTTCGCCGCGTCGGGTCGGAGCTTTGATCAGGATGCCCATGGCTTTTTTTCCTCTACGCGGCAGGCGTGCCGACCATGTGTTGAATTCGGCAGGCTGTATTGCACAAGTATAACGTCCCGGCGAGCCGGTACGGGTTTGCCGCCTGACGGTCGAACAATGCCGTCAAGCTGTGCTGCACCAATCGTGTACGCACATTGCGTGCCAACGGGGCCGTCCCGAGCTTGCTGCCACTCGGGCTTTGACGCATGATGCGAGCCCATCAACGTTGCTATGCTTCAGCCCGGTTTCCCCGGCGGTTGCCGCTTCTGGTTCCGCCGACCGCGTGGCATCCACCGGGCTCGTTTCTTGCAGAAGGGTGACACATGGACGCTTTTCCGCAGTCGGCCTGACCGGAGCCGAATTGGCCATGTTCGGATTCGGCAAGACCAATCGTGATCCGCTGGCGGATTTTCGCTCCGCGGAGAAGTGGCTCGCCTCGTTCCCCATCGCCGATCCGCTGGCGCTGCACACCGAGGTGATCGCCGAGCTGGGACGCATGGCGGAACCCGCTGCCAGGCGCACGCCGCAGCGCCTTGAGGCGATCTTCCGGGTGGATGCGCAGTGCACCAATCTGCGCAAGAATCTCACGGCGCAATATATCGAGCACTCGAGCCGCAGTTCCAAGATCGAACATCAACTGTGGTCGGCGCTGTTCGACCTCACGCAGGCGTTCCTCGTCACCTACAACGCCTTCGCACTCGAAGTCTCGCTGCACATGCAGAGCGCCAAGTGGCAGCAATTGCTGCCCGAACTGGTCGGGCGCCAGATCATGCACATGGGCCTTGATGCCAAGGTCCGGCTCTATCGCTACGAGCAATGGATTCCGGCCAAATGGGCGGAACTGCATGCGCACTTCACGTTGGCCTGCTCCCGCCAGATCGAGCGCCATCAGCTCGTCGTGGGACCCAACGGCCACGCCACGACCATCGAGCACGAATACCTGTTCGCGCTGCTGCTGCAGCTCATGAACGCCGGCAACATGACCGCGCGTCACCTCGAGTGGGTCGCGGGCGAACTGGACGAATGGGCCGCGCCACTGCGGCTGTCGCTGGAACCATCGTCGGTCACATCGTTTTTTGTCGATCTCGCCAGCCGCGAAGGGCTGCGCCGGCGGTTGCCGCAGCCGCTGGAGGGTCGCGTGCTGTTCCTCGATACGCGGCCGCTGCATGCCACGCTGAGGCAGAACGTCGTGATGATCGAGCAGAAGATCAAGGCGCAACCGCTGTCCGAGCGCACCGGCAAGCGTAGCGAACAGTTGGGCCTCCTGACGAAGCTCGCCTCGCAGGTGGATCCGGAATTCAAGCCCTTCGCGCGCCGCGGCGAGCGCACGGCGGCGGTGGGCACCGTCGATGCCATTGTCGGCTTCGGGAAGATTTCGGCGTTCCTGCGCGAAGAGGAGCTGGCGCCGGTGCCCTATGCCGAGCACGGCAAGAGCTTCGGCGGCACGATGGAGCTGGCGGTATTCGGACGCATGCGCAACGAGACGGATCGGCGCGTCGAGATGTCGCGGCGGCGGCTGGCCTCGTTTGCCGCGCCGGGTGGACCGTGGGAAGTGAAGGACATCAGCCAGACCGGCTTTCGCCTGCTGGCGCCGATGAGTGTTGCCAATGCCGTGACGCTGGGCACGCTGGCCGCGATCCGTCCACATGGCCAGTCGCCCTGGACGCTCGGCATCGTCCGGCGCATGAAGCGCATGACCACCGACCGCGCCGAGATCGGCCTGCAGGTGATCGCCAATACGTTGCTCGGCGTCGACCTGATCGAGCAGCGGAAGAATCTCGACGCCGACTATTCGGTGGATGGTGAACCCACCACCATCAACGGTCGCTCGTTCCAGGGCCTGTTCCTGGCCCTGAAGAAACGCGAAGCCGACACGTCGGTGCAGTCGCTCATCGTGCCGGCGGCCGAGTACCAGCCGACCAAGCGCCTGAAGCTGCTGACGTCGAAGTCCAGCAATCCCATTCGCTTCGGCCGCCTGCTGGAGCAACAGCCGGACTGGGTCTGGGCCACGGTCGAACCGCTCGAACTCAACACGCCGATGCCCACGATCACCGGGGCCGCGATTCCCCCCGCCGCCGCGAACGAGTAGATTGTCGGGCATGGCGCCCGCCGACTGCTACGCAACGCTGCACGCGTCCCACCGCTGGGAGGTGCCCGCCGACTTCAATATCGCGCATGCATGCTGCGGCCGCTGGGCGGCCGACCGCACGCGCTTTGCGCTGTACTGGGAAGACGAGTCGGGCGCCACGTCGGCGCACACGTTCTGGGACCTGCAGCGCGAAGCCAATCGGTTGTCCAACGTGCTGGCGGGCCTCGGCGTCAAGCGCGGCGACAAGGTGGCCCTCGTGCTGCCGCAGCGGCGCGAAACGGTGGCGGCGCATCTCGCCGTCTACCAGATGGGCGCCGTGGCCGTGCCGTTGTCCTTCCTGTTCGGCCCGGATGCACTGGCCTATCGCCTCGACAATGCCGAAGCACGCGTTGCGCTGGTCGACGCGCAGTCCGCGCCGAACCTCGCGCCGATTCGCGGCGACTTGCCGCAGTTGACGCATGTGCTCGGTGTCGCCGGCATGCACGGCGATGCGCTCATCGATTACGACCGCGTTGTCGCCGCGGCGTCTCCGCACTTCACGCCCGTGCCCACGCGCGCGAGCGATCCGGCGCTGATCATCTACACCAGCGGCACCACGGGGCCACCCAAGGGCGCGCTGATGCCGCACGCGTGTCTGCTGGGCAACCTGCCGGGCTTCGTCCATTCGCATGACGGCTTTCCGCAGCCCGGCGATCTCTTCTGGTCGCCCGCCGACTGGGCGTGGACCGGTGGCCTCATGGATGCGCTGCTGCCCACGCTGTACTTCGGCCAGCCGATCGTCGGCTACCGCGGACGCTTCGATCCCGAGCGCGCGTTGGCGCTGATGGAGAAATACCAGATCCGCAACACGTTCCTGTTTCCGACGGCGCTGAAGCTGATGATGAAGGCGTGTCCACGGCCACGCGAACGCTTCGACGTGAACCTGCGCACGATCATGAGCGCCGGCGAGGCCGTCGGCAGCACGGTATTCGCGTGGACGCAGGACGCACTGGGCGCCACCATCAACGAAATGTTCGGGCAGACCGAGATGAACTACATCGTGGGCAACTCGCACACGCAGTGGCCCGCGAAGCCAGGCTCGATGGGCCGCCCCTATCCCGGCCATCGCATCACGGTGATCGACGACGCCGGCCACGAGGTTCCGAGCGGCGAGCCCGGCGAAGTCGCGGTCCACCGCATCGCGCCGGACGGCACGCCCGACCCGGTGTTCTTCCTCGAGTACTACAAGAACCCGGAGGGCACGCGCGGCAAGTACACCGGCGACTGGTGCCGTACCGGCGACGTCGCGACGATGGATGCCGACGGGTACCTTTGGTACCAGGGTCGCGCGGACGACGTGTTCAAGGTGGCGGGCTACCGCGTAGGCCCGTCCGAGATCGAGAACTGCATCGTCAAGCATCCGGCGGTGGCCAACGCCGCCGTGGTGCCCTCGCCCGATGAGACACGCGGCAGCGTGGTCAAGGCGTTCATCGTGCTCGCGGCGGGGCAGGTGCCGTCGGCGGAACTCGAAGCGGACATCCAGCAGCACGTGCGCAAATTCCTGGCGCCCTATGAGTACCCGAAGGAAATCGAGTTCATCGACGCCTTGCCGATGACCACCACCGGCAAGGTGCAGCGCAAGGTGCTGCGCGAGCGCGAACGGGCGCGCAAGGCGGCGCTCTCCTGATCAGGTGACGGTCACGCCCTGCATCATGCCCATGTCCTCGTGGACGAGCATGTGGCAATGCATCACATAGCGCCCCGTGTAATGCAGAAAGCGCATGCGGAACGTGAACGACGTGACCGTATCGGGCGTGGGCGCGCCCGTGATCGGTGGCGGATTCGCATTGAAGGGCAATGCCACCGTGTCCGCCCAATAGCGCTCACTCTCCTTGAGCCGCACGCCGTTCACCGCCACCACGTACATCGGATTGACGTGGATGTGGAATGGATGGCGGATGTTGTTGTAGTTGACGATCGTCCACTCCTCCACGCTGTTCAGCGCCACCAGCTGCGTGAGCGCCTTGCTCGACTGGAACGGAATGTAGGTCGACGGAAACGGCAGCGTGGCGGGCGGGACCGGCGTCGGGAACGGCGTGACGCCAGCGGCGCCTAGTGCATAAACCTTGCCCGCGATCTGGCCCTGCGCATACGTCCAGTCAGGCACTTCGGCCGGCGGGGGGTTGAGGAGCGGCGGCGGTGTGGTGGCGGGAATCACGCGCATCACGATCATCCGTTGCATGCCCCCGTGCGCGGCCAGCTCCTCGTCGCTGATCGGCGTGAGGAACGGCGTGACCGGCAGCGGTTCCGGCGGCAGGCTCATGTTGAACGATGACGGAAGGACCACGATTTCCGCGACGATGTCGCCGGCAAGGATGCCGCCGGTGCCGGTCGCGCTCGAGTTGCGACCCATTTCGATTGGAAAACTGCGCAGGTGATAGGTGCCCGGCGCACCCGCTTTCACCAGGACATTGCTGCGGTTGCCCACCGCGAGCACAACGCCTTCCGGGTAGGAAGGCGCGCCGACCGGTGGCGTCATCGCGGACAACGGCAGCGGCGGCACCACCTTGAACGTGCGCCGCGGATTGCCGTCGTGGCTGAACTGGTAGAACGTATGGTCGTGCAGGCTCAGGTTCAGCATCTTGAAGATGGCAGCATTGACGAAACGCCATTTCTGCACTTCGCCGCTGTACATGATGAGCCGCGGCACCCGTACGCCGTTGATGGAGAAATTCGGCTCGTCGGTGGTGACATTCGAGACCTGGCTGAACGATTCGAGCATGCCGGTGATCGGATCGTAGATCGGTGCCTGGAAAACAAATATCTTCTCCACCGCGGCAGCAATCTCCGGGACTGCATCAATGGGCCCTTGGATGATCAGCGCGCCGGCCATGCCGCTGCCCACGTGCATCGCACTCGAGCCGTGCAGGTGCGGGTGATACCAGTAGGTGCCCGCCGGATGGTCCTCGCGGATGAAATATTCGTACTGCCGGGTCTCGCCGGGCTGGATGCCCTGGTCAGGATCGTCGACGACGAAGTCGCCGTAGAGCTTCGGCGGGTTCGACGTATTGGGACTCGTATACGGCGGGGTGGCCGGCTGCGGATAGATGTCGGGATAGACGTGCAAGCCGTGCGTGTGGAGATTGGTGCTGTTGGGATAACTGAGGTGCGGCGTCTGGTTCTTCGGCAGCGGATTGGGCGGCAGCTTGTTGATGATCTTGATGCGCAGCTTGTCGCCGACATTGACCCGCAGCGTCGGCGCGGGGATCGTGCCGAACATGTTGCGCAACGTCACGATCGTGCCCTGGAACGGCATAGTCAGGTACGAGAGGATGATGGTGACATCGAGCACGCCATCGACCGACTGGATGTTCACCGGCTGCACGAAGGTCTCCTTCGGGCCGGGCGTACCACCGTCACCGTTGCCGCCACCGCACGCCGTCAGCGCCGCCGGCATGATCGCGCCGGCGGCGACAGTGATGCCGAGCTGGAGAAAATCGCGACGAGAGAGATCGTCCACGGGCAGGTCAGACATCGCGGCCTCCATTCGTGACGCCGACTGCAAGAAGTTTCACCGGTTGCTGCTGTTCGCGCGCGGCCGCGCCGATCTGGCCATCCGCGTTGCTGCCCCAGCCGTAGAGGGCGCCGGCCATCAGTGCCGCTGCGTGCGCCTGGCCCGCGGCGATCGCCCGCACTTGCGCGAGGCCGGGTATTCGCTCGGGCAGGCGCCGGTCGTCGGCATCGCCCAATCCCAATTGGCCCAGCCGGTTCCAGCCCCACGCGTAAACGTGACCGCTGTTGCCGAGCGCCAGTGAAAAATACATGCCGGCCGCGATGGCCTGCACGCGTTCCGGCAAGGCGACCGCCAACGGCGCCGTCGCATACGCCGGCCCCTCGCTCCCCAACTGACCGTGATTGTTGCTGCCCCACGCGACGACATCGCCGGCCGAGGTAAGCGCGAGCGAATGGCTGGCGCCGGCGGCAAGCGCCTGCACCCGGTACGGCAATGGCAGTTCGGTGGGCGTGACCACGGTTTGCAGATGTCCGAGGCCCAGTTGCCCCGCCGCATTGCCGCCCCACGCGTAGATCCGCTGGTCGCGCGTCAACGCCAGCATGTAGCACTTGCCGAGCGCCAGCGCGCGGGCCGCGGGTATCCCGGCCACGCGTCCGGGTGGCGCTTCGAAGGGCGCGTCCGGCCGCCCCAGCGCGCCATCCTGGTTAAGCCCCCACGTATAGAGCGCGCCGGCACCGTCGATGGCCGCCGACTGGAACTCGCCTGCATCGATGGTGCTGACGCCACTGAGCCCGCCCAGCAAGTGCGGCGTGGCCGGCGCGACCGCACCGGCGCGGCCATCGATACCCGCACCGTTGGCGCCCCAGACCGCCACGCGGCGTTGCGGCGTGATGCCGAGGCTCACGCCATAGCCGGCCGCGACCGCGGTCAACGGCTCGTTCATCAGCACTTCCACCGCGCGCGTCGGCGCGGGCGTCGTGCAATATTCGGGTGTGCCGGAAGGAACGCGGCCGCTGCCGTCGCCGCCCCAGCCGATCACGCGCCCGGAGGTCAGCAGCGCCAGTGTGTGGTCGCGGCCGCAGCTGATCGCGGTGACGACGTAACGCTTCGCAGTGGATGGTGTCATCGGGAGCCGATCGCGTGGAGTTGAATTTGGCGTTGGCATCGTGTTGCAATGCCAGCCCCGGTGTCATGCAAGAAAAGTGCCCATTCCGTTGCGTGCCGCACCGGCCAAGCCTAGCTGCTTTTGAGCTTGGCCACCAGTTCGGCGTAGGCCTTCATCGCGTCATCACGGGACATCCCCTGGCGCGCCGCCCACGCGTCGTATTTCGCGCGATTGACCATGTCGAGCGCGCCCGGGCGATCGCCGCCGACGTCGCCGACCGAGGCCTGCTTGAACAGCGAGTACAGCGCCAGCAGCGCATCGTTGTCGGGCGGCTTCAACAAGGTGCGTGACGCCGCGGTCGCCGCCTCGAACGCCGCCTCGAGCGCCGAGGAGCCCGCCGCTTCGGGATCGGGGGCGCCGAAAAACGCATTCTCGCGCTCGACGTCGTCGGCGAACCAGCGCGCCTCGAGCAGCTTGCCGCCGTGAAACGCGAGCAGCAGCGCACCCTGCGACTCGAGGTTGCCGTCGGCCCGCGCTGCCGTCAGAGTGGCCGGCACCAGCGCGACGCCGCGATTGAATGTCGGCGTGCCGAACGCGGTGAAACGCGGCGCGCCGCCCGCGACGATGCGGCTGGCAAAGGACGCGAAGGTCTTGCCAGTGTGTGCCCCGGACACGCGATTGACGCCGGGCTGCACCCACGCGAGGTCGGGAATGGCGAGGTCGCGCAGCCCGCTGAAATCGCCGGTGGCCAGTTTTTGCGTCGCCGCGGCCACCGCAGCCTGCAACTCCTCGGCGGTCATCCTGGGTTCATTCGCGAGCGTCGACGTAGCCCCAGGCAGCGCCGCCCCGAGGAACTCGAGGACACTCTTCGCGACGATCTCGCGATCGTTGTCGACGCACACCATGTGATAGCTGTCTTCGAGGACCACCATCCGCGCCCGCGCGCCGCCGATCTTCTCGACCAGAAAATTGGCCGACCGCAGGCTCGTCAACTCGTCCTCGCGAGCATGCACGACCAGCGTCGGGCAACGGATGTCGCTGGCGCCCTTCATCACGATCGCGCGCAGGCGGTCGACCTGGCGAAGGCACTCGAGCGGCACCCAGCGATAATGGAAATTTTCGCCGCGCTCGAACTTGGCCTTGACGATGGCGCGTAACTGTTCGTTCTTGATGCCGAACGGATCCTCTTCCTCGATCTTCATCGTGCGCCCGACGCCGGGCACGTGATACAGCAGTGGGCGCAGGCCGCGATACCACGGCGTGGCCCAGCCGTCGATGTAGACCGGGGGTGCGAGCAGCACCAGGTTGCCCTTGTCGTGGCGTTCGCGCTGCGCGAGCGTAGCCGCCAGCAACGCGCCCATGCACATGCCCATCACGTGCAGCCGTGGGTGCAAATCGCGGACCTCGCGATATTTGGCCACCACCGCATCGATCCAGTCTTCGGCCGTGACGTTGGCCAGATCCTCCGGCGACGTGCCGTGGCCGGGCAGCGTCAGCGAATGCGTGACGAATCCTGCGTTCTTCAGGCGCTTGTGCATCGAGCCCAGGTCGTACTGCGTGCCGCCCAGGCCATGAATCAGGAATACCGCGTCGGCCGTTGCCACCGGCGGCGATGCGGCGGGCACAACGTTCGTGCCGGCTTGGGCCGCCACCCCTTCGCTCATGTCGCGGTCCGCGGCGTCTGCGGACCGATACGCACAATGCCGGCCAACCGATGCAGGCTGCCATCGTGGTCGCGGATCGGACGCGCCTCGTCGGTGACGGTGAGCGTCGCGCCGTCGGTGCCGATCAACTCGTAATTCACCACGTCAGATTCGGTATCGCCACGCGCGCGTGCGTCGAAGTGCTTCGCCACCCGGCCGCGATCCTCGGGCACCACCAGCGCCAGCCAATCCGCGAGCGACGCCAGCTGCGCCGGCGCATTCCCGAGCAGTTGCGGCACGTCGCCCGTCACCACCAGTTTTCCGCTCACCGGATCCCACTCGTAGGCATGCAGCCGGTGCGCGCCGATCGCGGCCTCGAAGCGCGTTTGCCAATCGCGCGCAGCGCGCACCGCATTGCGCTGGGCGGCGGCCAGCACTGCAATCAGCAGCCCGGTCAACGCGATGGCCAGAGCATAGGCCTCGACCTCGAGTTCGGGCTCGCCGATGAAGCCTTCGATGCCGGCGAAGGGACCTTCGCCCTGCGCCGTATTGAGGACGGCGAGCAGCGCCCCCAGGAATGCCGCGAGTGTCGCGCCCTGCGTACCCCACAGCAGTCCGACCAGCGCCATGAACACGATCGGAACATAGGTCAGCGTCGGGCCCACCGAGCCGAAAAAACGCTCTTCAATCGGGCGATCGAAGAGCAGCCAGAGCGAACCGAGGAACAGCACTGCAGCGACCGCACCGGCCGCGAACACCGACATCGGCATGCCACCGGAACGGCGCAGCCTGACGTGCGACCACGCGATCACCATCGGCGCCACCAGCAGTGTGCCGATGAAATTCGACAGGGCCCAGACGCGAAACGTGGTCACGCCATCATGGCCGCCCCCGGCCACATGCCAGAACGTGGCGAGCGCGGCGCCCACAAGACCGAGCGGCAAGGCGCCGCCGATGATCACCGCGGCGAGTTCGCGCGCGCTGTCGAGACGCGCGGGCAATGGCGTGAGCCGCGACACGAGAAACGCGGCGATACCGGAGGCGATCACCTCGATCAAGCCGTATAGAGCAGCCTCGACCGGGGCACTGCCGAGCGTGAGCGCAAAGGTGGTCGCCCCAACCCACGCGCCAAGAAGGATGGCCGGCCACCGGGCGCGCGGCAGTGCCAGCAACATGCCGAAGACGACACCGCTTGCGAGCCACACGGTCCACGCATCGGCCGGTGAGTAGGCGACGATCGCAGAGACCTTGCCGAGCGCGAAATACGCCAGGGCGACAAAGACGGCAGGCAGCAGGTGTTGCAAGGCAATTCCTTTCGCAATGAGTACGTCGCGCCGGATCGCGCTATGGCTAGCGCGCCGTACCCCGCAGTTGTTCAAGAAAACGTCGATGCGTCAGCACCCACGCCACGGCCGGCGCCACCGCTGGCAGGATCAGCGAGCCAAATTGATAGGCGAACGCGATCATCTCACGCTGCATCGCGCTGAAGCCAGCCTGCGACGCGATCAGCGGCGAGGCGGTGATGGCGATGTTCTTCAGGAAATCAGCCAGCACCCCCCAGGTGATGAATGGCACCAGGGCCACGTATCCGATCAGCATCGCGGTGGCGCGGCGTCCGCCCGCGGCCAGTGTCAGTGCCGCGAAGAGCGGCAGCCCGAACGCGTACAGCAGCATGTTGACGTCGACGCTGACGATGCCTGCGGTATCGGCACGGCCGGGTCGCAGCGTGGTGAGAAACGTCAGCGTGGCACCGTCGGCAGTAACGCCGCGCACCAGGTCACCGAAAGCGGCGCTGGCCACACCCGTGGCCAGCATGCGCACCGGCCACAACAGTGCGGTTGCGGCGAAATACCAGACCACGAACGTGACCGGCAGCCACAGCAGCGCAATCGTCACCAAGCGAGAAAGCGACGGCTTGACCATGCGGCCTTCCGTATGCCGGATCAGCCCGCCGCCAGCGCCGGCGGTGGTGGCGGCCGCAGCGTATCGTCGTCCAGCGCCGGCACGCGCCGCACCCAGACGAGCCACACGACCAGCACATCAAGCATGATGAGCGCCTGCCAGACGTAGAGGTGCGCCCATTCGAAGACCTTGAAATTCCACTGCCCGATGTAGAAGAGGCTGATCACGCGGATCACGTTGAGCGCCTGCACGGCTACCACGCCGATGCCCAACCCGATGAACCGGTAGCGCCATGGTGCGGGATACGCGAGGATCGCGGCCAGCAGGACCAGCGTGGCTTCGACGCCGTTGCACCCGGCCTCGATGGAGACCGCGAAGCCAGTGCCGCCACTGCGGATCACGTTGCCGGTGGCGACGACGTCATGGTCCAACAGCGTGACGATGGCGGTGGCAATGGCCGCCAGCGTGTTGGTCCACGGCACCACGAGCCATGCCTGCACCCACGGCGTGAGCTCCAGCCCGAACAGTACGGCGAGCAGTACGACGAAGACGACGAAGAAGCGGACCATGCGGCATTCTACCGGCGGTGCCGGCAGCGCTCATCCGCGGCCACGCCGCGCCCGTGCTCCCTACGCGCGGGCAAGGGGCGGGTTCTTCGAGAAGTAGCGCGCGATACCGTCGTGCATGGATTCGGCGAACTTCTGCTGGTGGCGGTCGCTGCGCAACTTCTGCTCTTCCTCGGGATTCGAAATGAACGCAGTCTCGACCAGGATCGACGGAATGTCGGGCGCCTTCAACACCGCAAAGCCCGCCTGTTCCACGGTCGCCTTGTGCAGCGCGTTATGCGTGCCGATGCCGTCCAGCACATGCCGTCCCACCTTGAGACTGTCGTTGATCTGCGCAGTCTGCGACAGGTCGAGCAGCGTGCGCGCCAGCACCGGGTCACGCCGGTCGAGGTCGACGCCGCCGATCAGGTCCGCGTCGTTCTCCTTTTGCGCCAGCCACTTCGCGGCGGCGCTGGTGGCGCCGCTCTCGGACAGCGCGAACACCGACGAGCCCTTCGCGCGCGACTCGCGGAACGCATCGGCATGCACGGAGATGAACAGGTCCGCCTGCACGCGTCGCGCCTTCTGCACGCGCTGGGCCAGCGGCACGAAATAATCGGCATCGCGGGTCAGCATGGCGCGCATGTTGTGTTGCGCGTCAAGCATCGACTTCAGCTTGCGCGAGATGGCGAGCACGACATCCTTCTCGTAGGTGCCCCGCGCGCCGATCGCGCCGGGATCCTCGCCGCCATGCCCAGGGTCGATTGCAATCGTCACGCGACGCTGTGCGATTTTCTGTTCCGGCGGTGCCGGCTTCGGTTCGGCACGCGCTGCCGGCGCACCATTTTCCGTCGCCTTGCCGGCCAGTTTTTCCGGCGGCGTTACCGTCGCGGCGGGCGGTGTCGCCGCCCGCTCCTTGATGCGCTCGGACTCGAGCAAGGCCATCAGCGGATCCATCGGCACTGGGGGATAGAGGTCGAGCACCAACCGGTGCCCAAACTCGCCGACCGGCGGCAACGCGAAGAGATCGGGTTTGACCTCCGTCTTGAGGTCGAACACCACCCGCAATGCGGTGGCCGATTTCCGGCCCACGCGGATGCCGGCGAGGTAGGGGTCGCCGGACTGCACGCGCGACGACAGGTACGCCAGTTCCGGCGTCAGTTCCACGCCGTCAAGATCGATGACCAGACGGTCCGGATTCTTCAGCGTGAACAACGCATGCGGCAGCGGCGTGGCCGACTCCACGATCACGCGCGTGTATTCCTGGGCGGGCCAGACGCGCGCCGAGGCAATGCGTACGGCTTGCGCCCACACGTCGGGCAGCATGCAGCCGGTGGCCGGCAGCAGCAGCCAGCGACAGATACGCCGGCGTTCGACGCTTATGCCGACGCTGCGGGCGGCAGGTGCAGCGCCTGCACGGCGGCTAGGCATTGCTGTCCCGCGACCGTGTGGGCATGAAGCGCAAGCACGCGTCCCACGCCGTCGGCCGGCACGGCCAGCGCCACGTCGAGATCGGGCTGCGGCAGCAGGTCACCGATGCGCTCCGGCCATTCGACCAGGCAGACGCTGTCGTCGCGGAAACATTCGGCAAGTCCGGCTGTTTCCCATTCGGTTGGATCGGCGAACCGATAAAAATCAAAGTGATAGAAGTATAAACTCGAAAACGGATAATGTTCAACCAACGTATAGGTCGGGCTCTTGACAGGGCCCACCCAGCCGCGCGTGCGCAGACCGCCGCGCACCAGCGTGGTCTTGCCCGCACCGAGGTCCCCATGCAGCGCGATCACGATGCCGCCCGTCGCGGCGAGCGCGACGGCGCCGCCGGCGCGTTCCGTCGCCGCGGCGTCGGCCAGATGCAGTCGTATGGAAGCCATTGTCGGTGCCATCCCTCAAGAATAACCGCGTTGCGCTACGCTAACGCCGATGGACGCCACACCCGCTTCGATCGATGCCGCACCCAATCGCGACTGGTCCGGACTCGCCTCGTCCGTGGTGACCTGGGGGCGCGAGCTCGGTTTCGAGGACATCGGCATCGCCGACACTGAGCTGGTCACCGAGGAGGCGCACCTCCAGCGCTGGCTGGCCGCGGGCCGGCACGGGTCGATGGACTACATGGCGCGGTACGGCACCGCACGTTCCCGCCCGGCCGAACTCGTGCCCGGCACGCTGCGTGTGATCACCGCGCGGATGAACTACCTGCCGCCGGATGCGGACGATCCCGCGGCCACGCTGGCCGACGGCGACCGCGCGTACATCGCCCGCTATGCGCTTGGCCGTGACTATCACAAGGTGCTGCGCCAGCGCTTGCAGCAACTGGCCGATCGCCTCAGTGCGGAGGTCGGCCCTTTTGGTTACCGCGTCTTCACCGACAGCGCGCCGGTGCTGGAAGTGGCGCTGGCCGCCAAGGCGGGACTGGGCTGGCGTGGCAAGCACACGCTGCTGCTGACACGCGCGATGGGCTCGTGGTTTTTTCTGGGCGAGATCTATACCGACCTGCCGTTGCCGCCGACGGCAGCGGTGGACGCCCATTGCGGCACGTGCACCGCCTGCATCGGCGCGTGTCCCACCGGCGCCATCGTTGCGCCCTATGAACTCGATGCCCGCCGCTGCATCTCCTACCTCACCATCGAGTTGAAGGGCAGCATTCCGGAAGCGTTGCGCCCGCTGATCGGCAATCGCGTCTACGGCTGCGATGATTGCCAGCTGGCGTGTCCGTGGAACCGCTTTGCGCAGGCCGCAGCCGCCAACGATTTCAAGATCGTGCGCCATGGCCTCGATCGCGCGACGCTGATCGAAT
>JANMCS010000122.1:0-5590 GCA_031361405.1 Betaproteobacteria bacterium | reverse complement strand
TGGCGAAAAGCCGTTTCGCGCGCGCCAGGTTTCGCAGTGGGTGCACCAGCGGTTCGCCGACGACGTGTCGGTCATGACCGATCTGGCCAAGCCATTGCGCGACCGGGTGGCCGCCGACGCCTGCATCAAGGGACCGCAGGTGCTGCGCGATTCCACGGCGGCGGATGGCACCCGGAAGTGGCTGCTCGACGCCGGCAACGGCAATGCGGTCGAATCGGTTTTCATCCCCGAGGATGATCGCGGCACGCTGTGCATTTCATCGCAGGCGGGCTGCGCGCTCGACTGCGCGTTCTGCTCGACCGGCAAGCAGGGCTTCAATCGCAACCTCTCCACCGCGGAAATCATTGGCCAGCTCTGGCATGCCAATCGCACGCTGCTGGCCGATGGCGTAAGCCCGACGGACCGCCCCGCGGGCGAACTGCACCCCCTCGGGGGGCTGCGAAGCGGCCAGGATGGCCGCGAGCGTGGGGGCTCATTCACCGCCCCGTGGATCGAGCACGGACGCCCGCCGATCACCAATGTCGTGATGATGGGCATGGGCGAGCCGCTCGCCAATTTCGACCAGGTGGTGCCCGCGCTGCAACTGATGCTCGACGACAACGCCTACGGCCTGTCGCGCCGCCGCGTCACGCTTTCCACCTCGGGTCTGGTGCCGCTGATCGACAAGCTGGCGCAAGCCTGTCCGGTGGCGCTGGCCGTGTCGCTGCATGCGCCCAACGATGCGCTGCGCGACCGCCTCGTGCCGATCAACCGCAAGCATCCGCTGCGCGAATTGCTGGCGGCATGCGAGCGCTACTTAGCCGTGGCGCCGCGCGATTTCATCACGCTCGAATACGTGATGCTGGATGGCGTCAACGACCAGCCGCAGCATGCGCACGAGCTGGTGGCGCTCACCCGCGACCTGCGCTGCAAGTTCAACCTGATTCCGTTCAATCCGTTCCCGGGCAGCGAATTTTCGACCAGCCCGCGCGAGCGCATCGTCGCCTTCGCGCAGATCCTGCAGGACGCGGGTCGCGTCGCCACCATCCGCAAAACCCGCGGCGAAGATATCGATGCCGCTTGCGGCCAGCTGGCCGGGCAGGTGCGGGACCGGACCACGCGCCGCCTGTCCACGCGCATCGTGCCCGTCGCGGCACTCTAGAATTCCACTTTTCGCAGACCGGTCAGGCCCTCATGCGCCGCATTTCGTTACTGTTGCTCACGCTCGCTTGCGGCAGCGCACTCATGGCTGGCTGCGATTCGTCCCCGTCGCGCCCGACGCCCCCGCCGGTGCCCAGTCAGCCGCCGGCGCCCCCGCCCATCCAGGAGGCGCCGGCGCCCTATCGCGCACAACTGCATGCGGAAATCGCGGCGGGCTTCTTCGAGCGCGGCCAGATGGAAGTGGCGTTGCAGGAGTTGAGCGAGGCCGTCAAACTCGATCCGCGCAATCCCAAGATCTACAACGTGTACGGCCTCGTCTACTCGGTGCTGGGCCAGGATGCCGATGCGCAGGCCAATTTCATGAAGGGCCTCGAGCTGGCACCCAATGATTCGGAGATCCGGCAAAACTGGGGCTGGTACCTGTGCACGCACGGGCGCCCGAAGGAGTCGATCGTCGAATTCGAAATGGCCGTGCGCAATCCGCTCTACCGCACCCCCGACATTTCACTCGCCAATGCCGGCAAGTGCGCCGCCGCCAGCGGCGAACCGCTACGTGCCGCGGAGTTCTACAAGCGCGCACTGGCCATCGCCCCCAACAACACGGTCGCAGGCTACAACCTCGCGCTGCTTGCCTACCGTGAACGCAATTTGACGGACGCGCGCCTCTACATGCGGCGGGTGATGCAGCAGACCAGTCCGCCGCCGGAGGCTCTGTACCTCGGCATGTGCATCGAGCGCAAGCTGGGCGACCAGCAATCCGAATCGTCCTATGTGTCCCAGCTGCGCAATCGCTTTCCGGATTCCGCGGAGACCAGGGCGATCCCCGCCGGCGTGTGCGAATGACCGACGAGTCACACGTTGCGGACACGGCAGCACCCGCTCCCCTGTCGTCGGCGGGCACGCGCCTGCGCGAAGGCCGGCTGGCCGCCGGCCTGTCCGTCGATGCCGTCGCGCAGCAATTGAAGCTCGCTCCGCGGCAGGTCGCCGCGCTGGAAGGCGACGATTTCGCGGCGCTACCCGGGCGCACGTTCGTGCGCGGCTTCATGCGCAACTACGCGCGGCTGCTGCGCCTCGACGCCACGGCGTTACTGGCCGCGCTGCCCGAGGGCGACGCTGCGCCATCGCTCGACCGACCTTCGCTTGCCACGACCACGCGGACGATGGGCGAACTGCCCGCCGAACTGCACGCCAAGTCCAACGCGGCGCGCTGGGCGATTCCGCTGGCGCTGGTGGCCATTGTCGCGATCGCGGCCGTCTACGAGTTTACGCGGATCGCGACTCCGGGCTCCCGTACCGAAGCCAAGACTGCGCCCATCGTCGCGCCCTCCGGCCCCAACGCTCCTGCCGCCGCGCCGGCGTCCGAAGCCGGGTTCGCGGCGTCGGCCGCGTTGAACACGACGGAAACGGCCCGGCCCGACGCCGTTGCGGCTGGCGCGACACCCGCCGCTGCAACAGCCGGCAATTCGCCGTTGGTGCTCGTGTTCCGCGGCTCGTCGTGGGTCGAAATCAAGGATGCCAAGGGCGCGATCCTGCTGTCCACCATGGGCTTTCCCGGTGCCACCCACGCGGTCGACGGCGTCGCGCCGCTCGATGTCGTCATCGGCAATGCCGAAGCCGTTGCAGTGACACTGCGCGGCGAGGCATTCGATCTGGTACCGCACACGCGGCAAAACGTCGCCAAGTTCACGGTGAAGTAAGTGATGACCGCAACCGCAATCGCGCGCGCAATGACCCGGCAGGTGACGGTGGGTGGCGTTCGCGTCGGCGGCGGTGCGCCGATCGTCGTGCAGTCGATGACCAATACCGATACCGCAGACATCGCCGCCACGGTGGCGCAGGTGCGCGCGCTGGCCGATGCCGGCTCCGAGCTGGTGCGCATCACCGTCAACAGCGCCGAAGCGGCCGCGGCCGTCGCCGAAATTCGCACCCGCCTCGATGCACAGGGCTGCCTGGTGCCGCTGATCGGCGATTTCCATTTCAACGGTCACAAGCTCCTTA
This sequence comes from Betaproteobacteria bacterium, assembly GCA_031361405.1. GTDB lineage: Bacteria > Pseudomonadota > Gammaproteobacteria > Burkholderiales > Casimicrobiaceae > VBCG01. Next base: position 2,452 of record JANMCS010000122.1, on the reverse strand, counting down.
CCGACTATCCCGATTGCGCCGAGGCCCTGGCCAAGTACCGGATCAACCCGGGCAACGTCGGCAAGGGCAGCAAGCGCGATCCGCAATTCGCGGTGATGATCGAGAAGGCCATCGAATACGGCAAACCGGTGCGCATCGGCGTCAACTGGGGCAGCCTCGATGCCGATCTGCTCGCGCGGATGATGGATGCCAATGCCGCGCTCGCGCAGCCCATGCCGGCCGAGGCCGTGATGCGCGAAGCGCTGATCGTGTCCGCGCTCGGCAGCGCGGAGCGCGCCGAAGAACTCGGCCTGCCCGGCGACCGTATCGTGCTGTCGTGCAAGGTCTCCAACGTGCAGGACCTGATCGCGGTCTATGCCGAGCTCGCGCGTCGCTGCAACTACCCGCTGCATCTCGGCCTTACCGAGGCCGGCATGGGCAGCAAGGGCATCGTGGCCTCCACCGCCGCGATGGCCGTGCTGCTGCAGCAAGGCATCGGCGACACCATCCGGGTGTCGCTCACGCCCGAACCCAACGGCGACCGCTCACGCGAGGTGATCGTCGCGCAGGAAATGCTGCAGACGATGGGCCTGCGCTCGTTCACGCCGCAGGTCACCGCCTGTCCCGGCTGCGGTCGCACCACCAGCACCTACTTCCAGGAACTGGCGGAACGGATTCAGGACTACCTGCGCGCGGCCATGCCGGCGTGGCGCGACAAATATCCCGGCGTGGAAGACCTGCACGTGGCCGTCATGGGCTGCGTCGTGAACGGGCCGGGTGAATCCAAGCTTGCCAACGTCGGCATCTCGCTGCCCGGCACCGGCGAGACCCCCGTCGCGCCTGTATACGTCGACGGGCAGAAGACGGTCACGCTGAAGGGCGCGCGCATCGCCGAGGAATTCCAGGCGCTGGTCGATGACTACGTGCGCGCCACCTACGGCGGCGAAGCCCGCGCCGCGCACCTGTCACCCGAGCGCAGGCACATCGCCGTCAAGGCGATCGCGTAAGCCACGTCATGGCCAATGCATTGCAGGCCGTACGCGGCATGAACGATGTGCTGCCCGACGAGGCCGCGCTGTGGGAGCGCTTCGAGGACGCCGCGCGCGGGGTGCTGGCGCAATACGGCTACCGCAATCTGCGCGTGCCCCTGGTGGAGGCCACGGCGCTGTTCGTGCGCGGCATCGGCGAGCATACCGACGTGGTCGAGAAGGAAATGTACACGTTCGAGGACAAGCTCAACGGCGACTCGCTCACGCTGCGTCCCGAGGCCACCGCCGGCATCGTTCGCGCCACGATCGAGCACAACCTGACCTACGACCGGCCGCAGCGCGTATGGACGATGGGTCCGATGTTTCGCCACGAGCGGCCGCAGAAAGGCCGTTACCGGCAGTTTCACCAGGTCGACGTGGAAGCGTTGGGCTTCGCCGGCCCGGATGCCGACGCCGAGCAGATGGTGATGCTGGCGCGGCTGTGGAAGACGCTCGGCCTCACCGGTATCGAGTTGCAGATCAATTCAATCGGCAATGCGCACGAGCGCCTCGCGCACCGTTCGCAGTTGATCGCATGGTTCGAGCAGCACGCCGACCTCCTCGATGCCGACGCGCGGCGGCGCCTGCACGCCAACCCGCTGCGCATCCTCGACAGCAGGAATCCGGCGATGCAATCGATGCTCGAAGCGGCGCCGAAGCTCGTGGAGTTCATCGAGGATTCCTCGCTCGCGCACTTCGAGTCCTTGCAGTCGTTGCTGCGCGATGCCGGCCTGGGCTTCACGATCAATCCGCGGCTGGTGCGCGGCCTCGACTACTACAATCGCACCGTGTTCGAATGGGTGACCACTGGCGACGAACTCGGCGCGCAAGGCACGGTGGCCGGTGGCGGGCGCTACGACGGCCTGTTCGAATTGCTGGGCGGCAAGCCCAATTTCGCGTGCGGCTTCGCGATCGGCGTGGAGCGGATGATCCTGCTGCTGGCGGCGGCAGGCAGCACCGCCCACCCGTCCCCGCTCGCCTACGTCGTGCACGTGGGTGACGCCGCCGCGCCGCTCGCGCGACGCGTCGCGGAAACACTGCGCGACGACGGCCACCAGGTGGTCGTCAATGCCGGTGGCGGCAGTTTCAAGTCACAGATGAAGAAGGCCGATGCCTGCGGCGCGCGGTATGCGCTGATCGTCGGCGACGACGAGGCGGCCACCGGCACCGTTGCGATCAAGCCGTTGCGGATGCAGGGCGAACAGAAGGCCGTCGCTGAGCGCGACGTCCCTGCCAGCCTCACGGCCGCGACCCGATGACCTTTTCAGAATTCAAGGATTGAACATGGCAGTCTACGATCTCGAAGAGCAGGACCAGCTGGATGACCTGAAGGCCTGGTGGACACGCTGGGGCAACGTCATCACCACCGCCGCGCTGGTGGTGGCGCTGGCCCTGGCCGGTTGGCAGGCGTACCGCTGGTGGACCGCGAAACAGGTCGAGGAAGC
>JANMCS010000592.1:0-6807 GCA_031361405.1 Betaproteobacteria bacterium | reverse complement strand
CCGGCTGGGGCGGGCGACTTTGAGCCGCGTGGGCGCCGCGCGTGTGGCAAAAAATAGATGGTCGGGTTCATCGAGCCATCCATTTTTTGCCGGCACGCGCCCGACCACACGCTTTGCGGCGATGGAGCCCACCCCAGCCGGCTCGACACGCACCGCGCCACGACCAACAGAACACCAAACGCTACGCATTCCGCCACGACCAACAGAACACGCGACGCACCAGAAGAATCAAACCACGTCAGTTGCCTGAATCCCCGCGACCGGCTCGCCCAGATACACCGCCTGCACCTGCGGATCAGCGCGCACTTCCGCGGGCGACCCGGACGCGATCACGCGCCCACGATCGAGCACCAGCACGCGGTCGGCGAAGCCGAACACCACATCCATGTCGTGTTCGGTGAACAGGACCGCGATGCCATCCTCCCGTGCGATCGTGCTGGCCACCTGCATCAGGTCGGCGCGTGAATCCGGCGCCATGCCGGCCGTCGGTTCGTCCATCAGCAACAACTGCGGACCGCCTGCCAGCGCCAGTGCCAGCTCCACCCGCTTCGCGTCACCATAGGCCAGCGCGGCGCAATGCCGCGACGCGAGTTCACTGCAGCGCACACGCGCCAGCAGCGCTTCTGCCGCAGTGTTGGTTGCTGGCATCGTCGACGTCAATAGATTGCCGTCCTGTCGCGCGCGCCCCAGCAGCGCCAGCATCACGTTCTCGCGCACCGTCATCGATGGAAATGTGGCGGCGACCTGAAAGGTGCGCCCCACGCCCAGTGGCGCGATTGCCTGCGGCGCGAGGCCTTCGATGCGCGTGCCTGCAAGCCAGACCGTGCCCGCATCCGGCGCCAGCTGGCCATTCACGAGATTGAAGCAGGTGGTCTTGCCGGCGCCGTTGGGGCCGATCAGCGCCACGCGCTCGCCCGCATGGACAATGAACGAAACATCGTCGACCGCGCGCACGCCGCCGAAGGACTTGGTCAGGCGCCGCGCTTCCAGCACGGGAGCGTTCATGCGTGACTCCGCTTGCGCATGAGCCGCGCCAATGCGCCACCGATGCCCATCGGAAACCCGAGGACGAGCAACAGGATCAGCGCGCCCAGCGCTGCGCGCCAGTAGTCGGTGGCGCGCGCCAATGCATCCCCCAGCCACGTGAAGGCGGCGGCACCCAGCAACGGACCGAACAACGCGTTCAGTCCACCCAGCAGCACCATCACCAGTCCATCCACTGAGCGTGGAATCGCCAGCGACTCCGGCGAGATGCTGCCCTTTGAGAAGGCGAACAATCCGCCAGCCACGCCGGCGAACATGCCCGCGATTGCAAAGCCCGTCCATTGCGTGCGTTGGACGTCGATGCCGCTGGCGGCTGCGCGCAGCGGCGAATCGCGTACGCCGCGCAATGCGAAGCCGAAGGGCGACTGGCGCAGGTACACCAGCATCACCAACGCGACCGCAACCAAGGCCAGGCAGAAGAGATAGAACGCGGTGCGCTGGGCGAGCCACGCTGCGGGCCAGATGCCGATCAGGCCATTCGAGCCGCCGGTGATCGCATCCCACTGGAAGGCGATCGACCATACGATCTGCGCGAAGGCCAGCGTCAGCATCGCGAGGTAGACGCCAGACAAGCGTACGCAGAACCATCCGAACACCAGCGCCGCCGCCAGCGCCGCAACGGGCGCCAGCCCCAACGCCACCAGCATCGGCAGGCCGGCCTTCACCGCCAGCGCCGCGGCATACGCGCCAATGCCGAAGTAAGCCGCGTGACCGAACGAGGTCATGCCACCAGTACCCAGCAAAAATTGCAGGCTGGCGGCGAAGAGCGTCGCGATCAGGATGTCGGTGACGAGCACCAGCGTGTATTCGTCGCCCAGCCACGGCAATGCGAGCAATGCCGCGAACAGCGTGCCCGCAATGATGATCTCGCGACGGCGGACCGGCGTGACCAGCTCGCGTTGCTCCGGCAGCGCCGTGGTCGCAACCGGGGTGGGTGGCTGGCCGAATAATCCTTGCGGCTTCACCGCGAGCACGATGGCCATCACGACGAACTCGGCGACCAGCGTGAGCTTGGGAAACGCGATGGTGGTGAATCCCAAGTCGACGGTGCCCAGCGCGATGCACAGCGCCTTCGACAATCCGATCAGCATGGCGGCGACAAACGCGCCGGGAATCGATCCCAAACCGCCAACGACGGTGACCACGAACGCGTCGGCAATGATCGACAGGTCCATGTTGAGATTGGCCGGCTCGCGCGGCAGTTGCAGCGCGCCGGCCAGTCCCGCGAGAAACGCGCCCAGCGTGAACACCGCGGTGAAGAGCAGCGCCTGGTTGATGCCGAGTGCGGCCGCCAGTGTCCGGTTTTCGGACGCAGCGCGGATCAGTACGCCGAACCGGGTCCGCGTAACGAGCCAGGTAAGGGCCACCAGCACCAGCGGACCCAGCACGATGAGGAACAGGTCATATTCAGGCACCGGCCGGCCGAAGAGCGACACGACGCCGGCCAGTCCCGGCGCACGCGGACCCAGCAGGTCCTCGGCACCCCACCCGGCCAGCACGGCATCGCGGACGATCAGCACCACCGCGAACGTCGCGGTCAACTGCAGCAGTTCAGGTGCCGCGTACAGGCGCTTCAGCAGCAAGGTTTCGATCAGCGCGCCGATCAGCGCCACCAGCAACGCCGCCGCGAGAATGCCGCCCCAGAACGCGACGCCACCACGCCCGACGTGTTCGGCCAGCCACGCGCCGATGCCGTAGGCGCCATAGGCCCCCAGCATGTAGAGCGACCCATGCGCGAAATTGACGATGCGGGTGACGCCGAAGATCAGCGTCAGGCCCGCCGCCACCAGGAACAAGGCCGACGCCGACGACAGCCCGTTCAACAGCTGCAGCAGGAACGACGGCAGCGACACCGCTACTGCTGCGGTCGCAGCGTGCGCACGACGGAGTCCGCCGGCTGGTAGTCCTTGCCGTCCGCGTAGCGCCAGTCGACCATCACACCCTTGCCGTCCTTGACCGCCGTGCGGCCCACGTAGGCGCCCATCGTCGACTGGTGGTCGATCGCGCGGAAATTGACGTTGCCGAACGGCGTATCGAACGCCAGGCCCGACATCGCATTCACGATTTTCTCGGCATCGGTGGAGCCCGCGCGCTTCAGCGCCGCGGCCGCCGCGATCACGGTGCTGTAGCCGACGACCGACCCGAGCCGCGGGTAGTCGCTGAATTTCTTCTGGTACGCGTCACGAAATTTCCGGTGCGCCGGCGTGTCGATCGCGTACCACGGATAGCCGGTGACGTACCAGCCGACCGGGGCTTCATCCTTCAGCGGATCGAGATACTCGGGCTCGCCGCCCAGCAGGTTGAACACCGGGCGGTCCTTGAAGAGTCCGCGCAACTGGCCTTCGCGGACGAAGCGCGCCAGGTCCGCGCCGAAGAGCGACGAGAAAATGGCGTCCGGCTGCGCGTCGAGCAGCGACTGCACGACCGCACCCGCTTCGATCTTGCCCAGCGGTACCGCGATCTCGATGAACTCGAGCCCGCCGCTCTGGCGATAGAGCATCTGCTTCTTGAAGGCCGCCGTGGCCGACTGGCCGTATTCATAGTTGGGGTAGACGATCGCCCAGCGTTTCTTGTTGAGCTTGGCCGCTTCGGGCACCAGCATCGCCGTCTGCATGAAGGTGGATGCGCGCAACCGGTACGTGTAGCGGTTGCCGTTGTCCCAGACGATCTTGTCGGTCAACGGTTCGGCGGCAAGGAACGGCACCTTGCACTGCTTGGCGAAGTCCGCCACGGCGAGGCCGACATTGGAGGGGAACGTTCCCATCAGCATGACCACTTTTTCGCGCGTGACCAGTTCCTCCGCCACGCGCACGGCATCGCCCGGCGTGCCGTTGTCGTCGCGCGACACGATTTCCAGCTTGCGGCCCAGCACGCCCCCGGCCGCATTGACTTCGTCCAGCGCAAGGTCCATCCCCCGCTTGTACGGCTCGAGGAAGGCGGGAAACACCTTGTAGCTGTTCAGCTCGCCCAGGCGGATCGGTTGCGCGACGACCGGGACGGCGGCGGCGAGCGACAGCGTTACAAGGACGGCGCGGACTGCGAAAGACATGCGATCTCCGGAAAGGTGGACGGGGCACAGGCGCCATCAACGTCGCGCGCTGGCTGCCGGTTGACCCGGCGGCGGTCGCGGCGGTCGCGCGCAAGCGTTGCAGGCACAGATTACCGCATGCCGGGCACCCCATAAGCATATGCCACGGTGTCGCAGCCGCCGCGGTGGTGCGGCAGGGTAAAATCGACTGTTTTTGGGCCGCGGAAACGCGCTGTCCAGGCCCGACCCCGAAACGACATGTTGAACCTTGCCCACGGACTCACGTTCGCCGACCTTCACTCGATCGAAGGCGCCGCACGCATCGATGCCGCGTTCCGCGCCCACCTGCTGGCCGCGGACGCCGCGCTGGCGGTCCGGCTGGACGCCGCGCGTACGGCACCCGAGGCACTCGCTGCGCGCGCTGAGGCCGATCTGTTGCTCGCCGTCGCGCCGCACCTCGAGGATTACCTGGCCGACCTGTTCGGCGTGGGTGATGCCGTGCGCGCACTGGAGGCGCGCCACCACGCGTTGGCGCCGCTCTTTGCGGTCAAGCGGCAGTTCGTGCAGCGCAAGGCGATGAACGCGTTCAAGGCCGATGTGGCCGCGACCTTCGACGGCCCGGCGTTGCGGCAGCAACTCGACGTGGCCATCGGCGAACCCTGGTCCGAATTGGCTTTTGCCAATGCGGTCACCCGCTGGCTGGCGGACGAAGTGGCGCATGCGGCGCTGCTCGACGTGGCGCAGCGATTTGCCGCGTGGGCCGCGCATACCCCTGACGGTCGTGCGGCTACCCGTGGCGGCGTGCTGTTTCGCGCGCCGCGCAAGCTCGATTTCATGCATCTCGTGCCGATCGCGGCCACCACCGTCGCCGGGGTGCCGGCATGGGCCCAGCCCGCCGATCATCCGTTGCGCCGCCGCGACGGATTCGCGCTCACGGATCCCGGCACCGATCTGGTCGGCGGCCTCGACCAGGCGCACTACTGCATCTGGTGCCACGAACAGGGCAAGGATTCTTGCGCGCATGGCCTGCCCGACAAGAAGGCGGCCGAAGGTGCGATCCCGTTCAAGAAATCGGCGTTCGACGTGACGCTGGCGGGATGTCCGCTCGACGAACGGATATCCGAATTCCATAAACTGCGCGCGGAAGGCGTGCCGCTCGGTGCGCTCGCGATGATCTGCATCGACAATCCGATGGTCGCCGCCACCGGACACCGTATCTGCAACGATTGCATGAAATCGTGCATCTACCAGAAGCAGGATCCGGTCGACATTCCGCAGTCGGAAACGCGCCTGCTGAAGGATGTCCTCGCGTTACCGTGGGGCTTCGAGATCTACTCGCTGCTCACGCGCTGGAATCCGCTCAACCTGCGGCGCCCGGTGCCGCTGCCGCGCACGGGCAAGCGGGTGCTGATCGTGGGCATGGGTCCGGCGGGTTTCACGCTGGCGCACCACCTGATCAACGATGGGCACACGGTGGTCGGCGTCGACGGCCTCAAGATCGAGCCGCTCGATGCGCAACTTTCGGGCGTCACGCTGGCCGGAGAGCGGGTGCCATTTGCGCCGATCGAGGACGTGACGGTGCTGACCGAGCCGCTGGACGACCGGCAGATGGCGGGTTTCGGCGGCGTGGCCGAGTACGGCATCACCGTGCGCTGGGACAAGAATTTCCTGAAGATGATCCGGATGCTGCTCGAACGCCGCGATCGCTTTGCGCTCTACGGCGGCGTGCGCTTCGGCGGCACCGTGGATGACGTTGGTGCGTTTGCACTCGGTTTTGACCACATCGCCCTGGCAATGGGGGCCGGCAAGCCCACGGTGCTCGACCTGCCGCATGGTCTGGCCAATGGAGTGCGCACCGCCTCCGATTTCCTGATGGCGCTGCAATTGACCGGCGCCGCCAAGCGCGATTCGATTGCCAACATGCAGGTGCGGTTACCGGTGCTCGTGATCGGCGGCGGACTCACCGCGATCGACACGGCCACCGAGTCGCTCGCGTACTACCCGGTGCAGGTCGAAAAATTCCTCGCGCGGTACGAGATCCTCGTCGCAGCCGATGGCAAGGACAACGTCGATGCAGCGTGGACGCCGGCGGAACGCGAGGCCGCGTCCGAATTCCTGGCGCACGGTCGCGCGCTGCGCGACGAACACGCGGCGGCGCGGCGCGAAGGCCGTGACGCGCGCATCGCGGAAATGATCACCGCCTGGGGCGGCGTCACCATCGCCTACCGGCGGCGCCTGATCGACAGCCCGTCGTACACGCTGAACCACGAGGAAATCGAAAAGGCGCTGGAGGAGGGCATCCGCTTTGCGGAGGGCCTGACGCCGCTGGCCATCGAAGTCGATGCGCAGGGCGCGGCGACGGCACTGCGCGTATCCCAGCAGCAGCGCGACGAGGCCGGCGCCTGGACTGAAGTTGCGCAGGCCGAGCTCCCCGCCCGTACGATCCTGATTGCCGCCGGCACGCAACCCAATACGGTGCTGGCGCGCGAGGATCCGGGGCACTTTGTGCTCGACGGCAAGTATTTCCAGCTGCTCGACGAAGAGGGTGCCGGCGTCACCGTCATTCGCGGCCTCGCCAAGCCCGCCGTGGCCAACGTGCTGACCGAAATTCGCGCCGACGGTCGCGCCACCAGTTTCTTCGGCGACCTGCATCCGTCGTTCCACGGCAACGTCGTCAAGGCGATGGCGAGCGCCAAGCAGGGCTATCCGATCGTGTCGCGGGTGCTGGCGCGGGT
>JANMCS010000584.1:0-5656 GCA_031361405.1 Betaproteobacteria bacterium | reverse complement strand
CAGGGTCCCGATGGCGATGTGGCCATCGAGATCGACTACCACCCGGGGCATGAATACAACCTCGACCGGATGATCGCGGGCGTCAAGGATTCGCTGACCTACTTCACGAAGAACTTCGGGCCGTACCAGCACCGCATCGTGCGCATTGTCGAGTTCCCGCGCTTCTCGCGCAGCGGCGGCTTTGCCGAATCGTTCCCGAATACGGTGCCCTTCAATGAGGCCATCGGCTTTACGGCGAAAGTGAATGATGCCGATCCGAAGGATCTCGACTATCCGTATTTCGTGACCGCGCATGAAATGGCGCATCAATGGTGGGCGCATCAGGAAGTGCCGGCCAATGTGCAGGGCGCTGAATTCATAACGGAGAGCCTGTCCGAATATTCGGCGCTGATGGTGATGAAGCAGAAGTATGGCGACACCAAGATGCGGCGTTTCCTCAAGTATGAGCTCGACCGTTACCTTCTTGGCCGCGGTACGGAGCAGAAGGGCGAGCCGACGCTGCTGCGTGCCGATGGGGCAGCGTATGTCCACTACCAGAAGGGGGCGCTGGTGCTCTACGCGCTGCAGGACGTGATCGGTGAGGGGGCACTCAACGAGGCGTTGGCCGCGTTCGTCAAGACGTGGCGATTCAAGGGACCGCCGTACCCGACGTCACGCGACCTGCTGGTGGAGCTGAAACGGGTGACGCCGGCGGAGCATCAGGGACTGCTCGAAGATTTCATCGAGAACATCACGCTCTTTGACGACCGGGCGGTGAAGGCCACGGCGAAGAAGCTGCCAAACGGCCAGACGGAGGTGACGCTGATTGCCACGGCGAAGAAGATTCGCGCGGATGGCGCAGGCAACGAGAAGGAGGCGCCGATGGACCTGCCGGTGGACATCGGCGTGCAGGATGCGAAGGGCAACTGGCTGTTGCTGGAAAAGCGGCGCGTGAAGTCGGGCGAGAACACGTTCGTGGTGACGGTGGACGGGGTGCCCACCAAGGCCGGCATCGATCCGCTGAACAAGCTGATCGAGCGCGACATCAGCGACAACATCGTCACGATCGATCAATAGCTGTCTCATCGACAGCGACCTTGCATTTGCGCCTGTAGGCGAGGCTTCAGCCTCGCGAGCCGCCGCGCAATACGCAGTCATTCCGGCGCCGCGGCGTGCGGTACCGCTTTCCTGCTGAAGTCGGGGTCAAATCGACGACCCCTCCAATGCAGCTGGAAAGCGGTCCCCCACGCCACGTCGCGCATCGACGTTTTGCGGGCGACCACACCGCACATTTGCGTTTTGTGGGCAACCACGTCCGGCAATTGCGCCTTGCGGACGACTACGCGGCCACCGGCGCATTGCCGGGGAACATGGCGCGATAGGCCTCGGCATCCATTTCGGTCTTGAACTTGTGCTGGTCCTTCAACGCCAGCGCGCGGGCGGCGGCCGGGCGGGCATTGATCTCATCGACCAGGCGCTTGACGTTGGGAAATCCGGCCCACGCTTCCTCGCCGACGACAAACGACGCGATGCGCGCCCAGCCCCAGAGGTTCATGTCGACGATCGTGTAGATGTCGCCCAGCATGTAACGGTGCTTGGCGAGGTGGGCGTCGATAATGCCGTAATGCCGCCGCGCTTCGAACCCGTAGCGGTTGATCGCGTAGGGCAGTTTCTCCGGCGCATAGTGATTGAAATGCACTGCCTGGCCGGAATACGGGCCCACGCCGGTGCCGACGAACAGCATCCAGGAATACAGGCTGGCGCGGCCTGCGGGCGTATGCGGCGGCAGGAACTGGCCGGTTTTTTCCGCGAGATACAGCAGGATTGCGCTGCTGTCGAAGACAGTGGCATCGCCGTCGACGATGGCCGGCACCTTGGCATTGGGGTTGATCGCAAGGTAGGCGGGGCGGTGCTGCTCGCCCTTGCGGGTGTCCACCGGCATCGGCGCGTAGGGCAGACCCATTTCCTCGAGGCACAGGGCCACCTTGGTGGGATTGGGCGCGGTGTTGTAATAGAACTTGATCATTGTTGTGTACCTCAAGGTGGGGAGGGCGGTGGCCGAGGTCGGTGCCGCGCAGCGGCGCAGGCGCGGGCACGAAGGGTCACATGATAGCCGTTCATCGCAGCGGCCACGACAGTCCTTGCATAGGGCAGCCCGTGTTTGCAGGGTGCCGCATCAAGGCGCTGGTACAAAGCTTGCATTGGGCAAGTCGTAGACAACACAAGCGCGCGCCCCATGGAACTCAGCCTCGTCGATATCGCCCCCAAGCCGGACCCCGAAGGCACATGCGCCACCGGTCTCCCGGTACTCGAATTTCCGGTCGTCGAAGCGGCATCCTCGGCAGCGAAGGAATTGCAACTCGTCGACGCTGGGCCGGCAGCGGCATCCGCGCCGGCAGCGGCATCCGCGCCGGCATCCGCGCCGACACTTGAGCTGCAGCTCGTCGACGACCTCCCGGCAGAACCCGTCGCCGCGCCACCCGCAGCCCAGGAAATCGACCTGGTTGCCTTTGGTACCAAGCGCGCCCTGACTGTGATGCCGGAAGGCGCTGCCGCGGCGGCAGCGGCCGATCCGCTGCTGGCGGAGGCGTTGCGTGAATATCAGAAAGGCAACATCGACCTGCCGCTCTGGGCGCGCGCGATCGCGCAGCACGAAGGGAACCAGCCCAAGGCGGTGTCCGTCTATCTGCAGGCACGCGCCACGGCCTTGAAGCTCGAGCGCCGGCATCGCCGCGTGGCCGATCCGGCGACACCGGTGCGCGCGGCGGTGCCACCGGTACGCCCGGATGCGCCGCTGCGCGGTGATGACGACGACGATTACGCACTGCGCAAGAGCCAGCATCGCGCGCAAACGATGCGCAGATACGCGATCATGGCAACGCCTGTGGTGGTCGCGCTGGTGATCGGCGTGTGGTGGATGATCTCGACGAGCGACCGCGATTCCGCGCAGGCCTCGCTCAACGCGCCCCAAGTGGCTGCGCCCGCCAAGGCGCCCGCAGCCACGGTGCCGCGTTCGGCGCACTTGAGCAAGGAAGACGATCCTGGCACCTACTTCGCGGGCAAGATTCTCGATCTCAAGTCTGCCGGCAACTGGAACGTGCTAGTGCTGTTCGCGTCGGAGTGGACGCGCAAACAGCCCGGCAGCGCCCTCGCGTGGAAGGAATTGAGCGTCGGCTATTCCAACATGCGGCAGTACAACGATGCGCTTGAAGCCGGCACGAAGGCGTCGCAACTGGCGCCCAACGATCCGTTGGTGTGGCGCAATCTTGCGCAGGTCAATATCGATCTCAAGGAACCGGAGGCCGCGTTGAAGGCATTCGAACGCGCTGCGGCGATTGATCCCGCCGATGTGTTCAGCCAGTTGCAGATCGGCACATTGAGCGCGCAGCTTGGCCGGCTGCCGCAAGCCCGCACTGCATTCGAACAGGTGCTGGCCGCGGATCCGGCCAATCCCGATGCGCTGTGCGGCACCGTGTCCGTTGCCCAGAAGCAAGGTCGTGGCAAGGATGCGGAGACCATTGCCAGGCAAGTGCGGGGCACCGACCAGAAGTGCCGCGACACGCCGGGCGCCGTCGCCGCGGTCACGCGCAAGTAACCGCCGCGCGCCACTCGAACGGCTATCATTCCGGTTCGGGTCCCTGCAGCAGGTGGCGCATGTTTGGCGCGGGTCGTGGTTTCACGTTGATGGAAGTGTTGGTCGCGGTGGCGATCGTGGGCGTGCTTGCCATGCTCGCCGTACCGTCGTTCCAGTCCAGCATCGTCCGCGACCAGATCGTGCAGGCTGTGCCGCTGGTGACCATCGCCAAGAAGCCGATCGAACTCATGTGGGCGGCTACGCAGGTGCTGCCGGTGGACAACGCGGCCGCCGGCTTGCCCTCGCCCGCAAAGATCGTCAACAATTTCGTCAGTGCGGTGACGGTGCGGGATGGCGCCATCCACATCACGTTCGGCAACAGCGTGAACACCACGATCAAGGGCAAGATATTGACACTGCGCCCCGCCGTGGTGGAAGACACGCCGATCGTTCCGGTCACGTGGGTGTGCGCGTTCGCGGCGCCGCCGGGTGGCATGACCATCAGGGGCGAAAACCGTACCGATGTTCCGGAAGGGCTGCTGCCGTTCAACTGCAAGCACACGCCGGGCAACTGACGCTACACTGGCGGCCACCAATGGACACCAACATCCCCCACCCGCTGCTGGCCAATATCGTATGGCACACGCTGGCGGGACCGCACAGCCGGTTTGCCGCAGGTACGCCGGTGGCGCGGCGGTTTGCACGTGGCTTCTCGCCGATCATTGCATTCGCCGTGGCCAACGATCCTGATTTTTCGGCGCTCGAACCGTATTGCGATATCGGCGAACATTTCTACTGCGGTGGCTGGTCGGGGCCGGTACCCGCGGGTTGGTCGCTGGACGCCGATTCCTTTGCGTGCCAGATGGTATGGACGGGCGACGCGCCGGCCCACGATGCGGATTTCGCGCCGGTCCGGCTGGGCCCGCAGCATGCAGCGCAGATGCTCGCCTTGGCGGCCATCGCGCCGCCGGGCCCGTTTGCCGAGCGGACGATCGAGCTCGGGGAGTATTTCGGCGTCTTCGACGGCGATCGTCTGGTCGCGATGGCGGGCGAGCGGATGGAGGCGGGCGCCCTGCGCGAAATCAGCGGCGTGTGCACCCATCCCGACCATCAGGGTCGCGGCCATGCGCGCCGGCTGGTCGAGACCTTGGTGCGCCGGCAATTGGCGCGCCGGCAGGTACCGTTTCTGCATGTGATGCACGGCAACGATAACGCCCGCCGCATCTACGAGCGCGCGGGATTCCGGCTGCACTCGGACATGGTGGTGCGGATCGTCACCCGCAAGGGTTAACGTCGACACGGGTGATACTGCCGGCGCAGTGGCCCCCGGCTTCGTGCGCCATCGCACAGACCTCGTTGACGTGACAGGTGATCCTTGATGATAATGACAGCCCCTTTGCGCGGTGCGCGGGATTGGTGGTCACTTTCGAAGGAAGCATCCATGAACCGTATCGTCTATATCGTCGGCGCCGTCGTCATCATCATTGCGCTGCTGTCGTTCTTCGGACTGCGCTAGGCAGCTGATGCAAGGTCCCCGAGCTGGCGGGGAGCACAACCCGGTCTTGTCGCGTGGCGTGGTGAGCGCGGTCTGCTGACTTCGCGTTGGCGGTCGCTGCGGGTGATCTGGCACCGCTTCGCGGGGGCGGCTATCATGCCGCACCGGGGAGGAATGCAACCAATGGCAGTGATCACCACCATCGAGGACCTGCGCGTCCTCGCGCAGCAGCGCGTGCCGCGCATGTTCTACGACTATGCCGATTCCGGCTCGTGGACCGAGTCCACGTATCGCGCCAACGAAAGCGATTTTCGCAAGATCAAGCTGCGCCAGCGCGTCGCCGTCAACATGGAAGGCCGCAGCACCGCCACGACGATGGTTGGCGTGCCTGTGAAGATGCCCGTGGCCATCGCGCCGACGGGGCTCACCGGCATGCAGCACGCCGACGGCGAAATCCTGGGCGCCAGGGCCGCCGAAAAATTCGGCATTCCGTTCACGCTGTCGACGATGAGCATCTGCTCGATCGAGGATGTCGCCGCCAACACCAAGGCGCCGTTCTGGTTCCAGCTCTATGTGATGCGCGACCGCGACTTCATCGAACGCCTGAT
>JANMCS010000563.1:0-2196 GCA_031361405.1 Betaproteobacteria bacterium | reverse complement strand
TGGTCACGCGACCCCACTCCGCGTCATCGACATCGATCGCGCGCCGGCGATACGGCGACAGCCACTGCACCAGATCCTGCGGCAGTTCACTGACGAAACGCGACGGAATGCCATAGCGCGTCTGGCCGTGGAGCATCCGCGTCTGCGCATGGGTGAGGTAGATGCGCCGGCGCGCGCGCGTGATCGCGACGTACATCAGCCGCCGCTCCTCTTCGAGTCCGTCGGCTTCGGACAAGCTGTTCTCATGCGGGAAGAGGCCCTCCTCGAGTCCGGTGACGAACACCGTGTGAAATTCGAGGCCCTTGGCGGAATGCACCGTCATGAGCTGCAGCGCCGCGCGTCCCGCTTCGGCCTGCGTATCGCCGGCCTCCAGCGCCGCATGCGTGAGAAAGGCGGTCAGTGGATCGGTGGCGCCCTCGTCGGTGGCGGTCAGGTCGTCTACCGGCAGCATGTCGCCGGGAACAGCGTCAGTGCGAATGGGCGCATCGGTGGCCAGCCGGACTTCACGGACGAAATTGGTGGCGGCGGTCACCAGTTCTTCAAGATTTTCCACGCGGTCCTGCCCATCCTTTTCGGCCTGGTAGTGCGCGAGCAATCCGGAATGCGTGATCACGTGCTCGACGGCTTCGGGCAGTGGCAGGTCGTGCGTCTCCTGCCGCAATTTCTCGATGAGCCGGACCAACTGCGCCAGTGCCGCGCCGCTCTTGCCGCCCACCGTGCCTGCGGAGGCGGCCTGCCACAGCGATTGCGGTGCACTGCGCGCGGCGTCCTGCAACTGCTCGAGCGTGCGCGCGCCGATGCCGCGCGGCGGAAAATTCACCACGCGCAGGAACGAGCCATCGTCCTGCGTCGCCGAGATGAGGCGCAGGTAGGCCAGCGCATGTTTCACCTCCGCGCGCTCGAAGAAGCGCAGGCCGCCGTAGACGCGATAGGGAATGCCCGCGCCGAACAATGCGTGCTCCAGCACGCGCGACTGTGCATTCGACCGGTAGAGCAGCGCCACTTCGTCGAGCGACACGCCGTCGTCGCCCAGACCCTTGACGACATCGACGATGAACGCCGCCTCATCGTGATCCGACGGCGCGGCAAACGCGCGCACCGGCTCGCCCTTGCCTTCGCTCGTCCACAGGTTCTTGCCGAGCCGCGCGTGGTTGTTGCTGATCAGGGCGTTGGCCGCATCGAGGATATGGCCGTGCGAGCGGTAGTTCTGCTCGAGCTTGATCAGCTTCACCGGCTGCTCGGCCGTGCTGAAGTCGCGCTCGTACTGCTGCATGTTGGCGACCTTGGCGCCGCGAAACGCATAGATCGACTGGTCATCGTCGCCGACGGCAAACACGGCGGTGTGCGGGCCGGCGAGCATCCGCAGCCATTTGTACTGCAGCGTGTTGGTGTCCTGGAACTCGTCGACCAGCAGGTGCGAGAAGCGGCGCTGGTAGTGATTGCGCAGGTGGTCGTGACCGGCGAGGAGCTCGTAGCTGCGCAGCAAAAGTTCGGCGAAATCAACCACGCCTTCGCGCTGGCACATCGCGTCGTACAGCGCGTAGTGCTCCACCTGGCGGCGCGTGTGCTCGTCGCCCGCCTCCACCATGTTCGGGCGCAGGCCCTCGTCCTTGGCACCCGCGACAAACCATTGGAACTGCCGGTGCGGAAAGCGCGTGTCGTCGATGTTATGCGCGCGATAGAGGCGCTTGATCAGCGACAACTGGTCCTGCGTGTCGAGGATCTGGAAGAGCTGCGGCAGCTGCGCCTCGCGAAAGTGCGCGCGCAGCATCCGATTGCAGAGGCCGTGAAACGTGCCGACCCACATGCCGCGCGTGTTGACCGGCGTGAGCGCCGACAGGCGCAGCAGCATTTCCCTGGCCGCCTTGTTGGTGAAGGTGACCGCCAGGATCGACAGCGGCCCCGCCTGCCCGGTGGCCAGCAGCCACGCGATGCGTGTAGTCAGCACCCGCGTCTTGCCGCTGCCGGCGCCCGCCAGGATCAGCGCGGACGCATGCGGCAGCGTGACTGCCGCCAGTTGTTCGGGATTGAGGTGCTCGAGGAGCTTCGATGCCATGGGTTTTGCGACGCCAAACCAGAATCATAGCCGACCCGAAAGTAGGGTCAGACTCCACTTTTCAGCAATCGCGTGACCAAGATCGGAGCGCGACGAGAAAAGTGGAGTCTGACCCTACTTTCGCCTGACTGCATCCGCAG
>JANMCS010000521.1:0-6869 GCA_031361405.1 Betaproteobacteria bacterium | reverse complement strand
TGCCGAGCCGCTGGCCGTGGGTCTGCATGCCGTCAATCGCGGCGGCGATCTCCTCGGCAAATCCGTGCTGATCACCGGCGCGGGCACCATCGGCTGCGTCACCGTGCAGGCGGCCCGGCTGGCCGGGGCGCGCAAGATCACTGTCACCGATGTGCTCGATCGTCCGCTGCAGCAGGCGCTGACGGTGGGCGCGGATGCCGTGCTGCGCGCCGACCGCGAGGGCGACCAGTTATCCGCGCCGCAGTTCGACGTCGCCTACGAAGTGTCGGGCAACTTCAATGCGCTGAAATCCTGCGTGGCCGCCACCAAACGCGGCGGCGTCGTCGTCCAGGTTGGCACGCTGCCGCACGAGCCGTTGCCCTTCGTCGTCAACGAACTGATGGCGAAGGAAATGGATCTTCGCGGCGCGTTCCGCTGGGGCATCGAATTCGACTGGGCGGTGGATTACCTGTCGACACGTCGCGTCGATGTGCGGCCGCTCCTGTCCGGGCAGTATCCATTGAAGGATGCGGTGGCGGCGTTTGCTGCTGCCGCCGACAAAAACAAGAGCACCAAAGTGCAGGTGATTGCGTAGAAATGCCTTTTACGCGGACGCGGGATCGACATCCGCGCCGTCCCATCAGTCGCAAGGAGGAGTCATGCGTTTCATTTCAAAATTGATATTCGCGGCGGTTGCCACCGCCGCCCTGATTGCCGGTGGACCCGCAGTCGCGCAGCAGAAGTTGAAGTGGGCGCACGTCTATGAGGTCAGCGAGCCCTATCACACCGAATCGGTGTGGGCGGCCGCGGAAATCAAGAAGCGCACCAACGGCAAATTCGACATCGAAGTGTTTCCCGCCAGCACGCTCGGCAAGGAAACGGACATCAACCAGGGCATGGCGCTGGGCACGGTCGACATGATCATCAGCGGCCCGTCGTTCGCCGCACGCAGCTATCCGCGGCTGGGCATTGCCTACTATCCGTTCATCTTCCGCGATGCCGATCACCTGCTGGCCTATTCGAAGAGCCCGATCTTTGCGGAGATGGTCGAGGAATTCCGCAAGAAGGCCGGCATCCAGATCCTGGCCTATACGTACTACGGCGCCCGGCAAGTCACGGCGCAGAAGGCGTTCACCGACTGCGCCGGGATGAAGGGTCTCAAGATCCGCGTGCCCGATGTGTCCGCCTACATGGCCACGCCAAGGGCATGCGGCGCCAATCCGACGCCCATCGCCTTTGCCGAGGTCTACCTCGCGCTTCAGAACGGCACCGTGGACGCGCAGGAAAACCCGCTGACCACGATCGAAGCCAAGAAATTCTATGAAGTGCAGAAGGCCATCATGATGACGTCGCACATCGTCGACGGTCTCACCACGCAGGTGGCGCCGCATATTTGGGACAAGTTGACGCCGCAGGAAAAGCAGATCTTCACCGAAGTCACGCGGGAAGCCGCCGCGCGCGCAACGGACAAGATCAAGAAGCGTGAAGCCGAGCTGGCCGACGAATTCAAGAAGAAGGGTCTGCAGATCGTGACGGTTGATCGCAAGAGCTTTTCCGACGCCGTGCTGAAAACGACGACGCCGGAATCGATGGGCTTCTCCAAGTCCGACTACGACAAGATCGTCGCGATCAAGTAACCGGTGGGGTCACGGGGGCGAGGCGCGTTGCTGGCGCGACAAGCGTCGGCAGCGCCGAGTCCGCGGGGTGAACATGACGCGCAACGCGAGGTCGCATGAACGACACGAACAACACGAGCAGGACCGCGGAAGCACCGGCGCCCATCATCGACGATGAAGGGCATTTTCACACGGAAGATGCCCCGATCGACCTTGCGCAGTACCTGTTCGAAGATTGGTTGTCGCTGGCGTTCTTCTGGCTGCTCGGCCTGTGCGTGTTCTACCAGTTCTTCACGCGCTACGTGTTGAACGATTCAGCGGCGTGGACGGAAGAGATCGCCCGCTACCTGTTGATCTGCACCGTGTTCATTGCCGTCGCGGCGGCGGTGCGGCGTACGCGCCATATCCATGTCGATTTCCTGTATCGCTTGCTGCCGCCGAAGGCAGGTCGGGTCATGTCCACCCTGGTCGATATCGTCCGGATCGTCTTCTTCATCCTGGCCGTCGGGCTGACGATCCAGATGATGTCGCGGATGGGCCGGTTGCAGATGACGATCATCGACCTGCCGATGAACATCATCTACGGCATCTGCGCCTTCGGCTTCGCCTGCGCCGCCTTCCGATCCGTGCAGGTGGCCATCGAAAATTGGCGCCGGGGCTGGAGCCTGCTCGAGCGGCCTGAGCACGCCATCGAGGAAACGGTTTGAACGCCCTGATCCGCATTGGAGTTTTGCAATGACCGGCACTCTGCTGACGTCGTTCCTGGCGCTGATGGTCACCGGCATTCCCGTGGCCATCGCGATGGCCATGGCCTCGTTGATCTACATCTGGGTGTCCGGCACGTCGCCGTCGATGGTGGTGGTCCACCGGATGATCAGCGGCATCGACAGCTTTCCGCTGCTGGCCGTGCCGTTCTTCATCCTGGCCGGCAACCTGATGAACAACGCGGGCATCACCAACCGCATCTACAACTTCGCACTGGCGCTGGTCGGCTGGATGAAGGGCGGCCTGGGCCACGTCAACATCATCGGCTCGGTGATCTTCGCCGGCATGTCCGGCACGGCCATCGCCGACGCCGCGGGTCTTGGCACCATCGAGATCAAGGCGATGCGCGACCACGGCTACTCGAAGGAATTTTCCGTCGGCGTCACCGCGGCGTCCGCCACGCTGGGCCCGATCATTCCCCCGTCGCTGCCGTTCGTGATCTACGGCATGGTGGCTAACGTGTCGATCGGCCAGTTGTTCCTCGCCGGCATCCTGCCCGGGTTGGTGATGACCGTGTTGATGATGCTGACGGTGGCGTACTTCGCCCATAAGAACAACTGGGGCGCGGACATCAAGTTCGCGTGGCCGCGCGTGGGCAAGGCCACGCTGGAGCTGATGATCGTCATCGCCTTTCCGCTGGTGATCTGGATCGCCTTCACGCTGGGCGTCGATCCCGTGATCGCCACCGGCGTGGCCATGGTCGCGCTGTTTGCGGCGGACTGGAAATGGAAATTCGAGGCGGTGTTGCCGATCATGACGCCGGTGCTGCTGATCGGCGGCATGACCACAGGCATCTTTACGCCCACCGAGGGTGCTGTGGCCGCGTCGATCTGGGCGCTGTTCCTGGGGCTCGTCTGGTACAAGACGCTGTCGCTCAAGATGCTGATCAAGGTCTCGATGGAAACAATCGAGACCACGTCGACGGTGCTGTTCATCGTGGCGGCCGCGTCGATCTTCGGCTGGTTGCTCACCGCCACGCGGGTGACCGACATGGTCACCGCGTGGGTGCTGGGCTTCACCAGTTCACCCTGGGTGTTCCTGGCGCTCGTCAACCTGCTGCTGCTTTTCGTCGGCTGCTTCCTCGAGCCGACGGCGGCCATCCTGATCGCAATTCCGGTGCTGATGCCGGCGGTGACGCAGCTTGGCATCGACCCGGTGCACTTTGGCCTGATCGTCGTGCTTAACCTGATGGTGGGGCTGCTGCATCCACCCATGGGCATGGTGCTGTACGTGCTGGCGCGGGTGGCGCGAATGTCGCTCGAACGGACCACGATGGCCATCCTGCCGTGGCTCTTTCCGCTGCTGGGCAGCCTGATCCTCATCACCTACGTGCCGATCATCTCGCTGTGGCTGCCGAGGATGTTCTACAAATAATCCATGCCCATGGCCCCGATCGAACGCGTCGAGATCCTGCAGGTCGACCTGGCGCCCAAAGTGGCGCGCAGCGACGCCATCCAGTCGTTTGTCACGCAGGAAACACCGCTTGTGCGCATCACCTGTGCGGACGGCGTCGTCGGCACCGGCTATGCCTACACGATCGGCACTGGCGGCTCATCGGTGTGCGCGCTGCTGCGCGATCATCTCGCGCCGAGGCTGATCGGCCGCGATGCGGCACAGATCGAGGCACTGTGGAAGGAGTTGTTCTTCCTGACCCATGCAACCGCCGTGGGTGCCATCACCAGCCTCGCGCTGGCGGCGATCGATACCGCGCTGTGGGACATCCGCTGCCGGCGCGCCGGGCAGCCTTTGTGGAAGTTGGCGGGCGGTGCGCAGAAGCAGGTGCCCGTGTACTCCACTGAAGGCGGCTGGCTGCAGCTGTCGCAGCAGCAACTGGTGGATGAAGCGCAGGCGGCGAAGGCACAGGGCTTTCGCGGTGCCAAGGTCAAGGTGGGCAAGCCATCGCTGGCGGAAGATGTGGCGCGGCTGTCCGCCGTGCGCAATGCGGTCGGTGCCGGTTTCGAAGTGATGGTGGATGCGAACCAGGCGTTTACGGTGGCCGAAGCCTGCCGTCGCGCCTACGCATTCCGGGACCTGATGCTCGCGTGGTTCGAAGAGCCGTTGCCGGCGGAAGACTTGGGCGGCCACGTCGAACTCGCCGCCAAGGCGACGATGCCCATCGCGATCGGCGAGTCGCTGTATCACCCGGCACATTTTCGCGAATACATGGAACGCGACGCATGCTCGGTCGTGCAGGTCGATTGCGCGCGCGTGGGCGGCATCACGCCGTGGCTCAAGGTGGCGCACACGGCGGAGAGCTTCAACCTTCCCGTATGCCCGCATTTTCTGATGGAATTGCATGTGTCGCTGTCGGCCGCGGTGCCCAACGGCGCCTGGGTCGAGTACATCCCGCAGCTTGATTCAATCACGACGTCGCGGCTGGTCATGCGCGACGGCCACGCGGTCCCGCCGGATTCGCCGGGACTGGGCATCGACTGGGATGCCGGCGCGATCGAGCGCCAGGCCATTGCACGCGCCGTCGTCGCGTAAGGAAAGGGAAACATCATGCTTACCCGCAGCTCGCTGGTCATCCGCCTGCACCCCAACGACGATGTCGTGATCGCCCGTTCGCAACTCGTGGGCGGCACCAATCTCCTCGACGAGAAGATCACCATCTCGGGCCTGGTCCCGCCGGGACACAAGGTGGCCACGCGCGCCATCAAGTCCGGCGAGCCGGTGCGGCGCTACAACCAGATCATCGGATTCGCCAGCCGCGACATCCATCCCGGCGAACATGTGCACCTCAACAATCTCGCGATGGGCACGTTCGACCGCGACTATGCGTTCGGCGCCGACGTCAAGCCGACGCAGTATGTGCAACCCGCGGCCACGTTCATGGGCATCGTCCGCGAGGACGGTCGCGTGGCCACGCGCAACTACATCGGCATCCTGTCGACCGTCAATTGCTCGGCCACGGTGTCGCGCGGGGTCGCCGATCACTTCACGCGCGAGCGGCTGGCGGCGTACCCCAACGTCGACGGGGTCGTGGCGCTCACGCACGGCTCCGGCTGCGGCATGGATACGCATGGCGAAGGCATGACGCTGCTGCGGCGTACGCTGGGCGGTTATGCGCGCCATCCCAATTTTGCCGGCGTGCTGATGATCGGACTCGGCTGCGAATCGAACCAGATCAGCGCGCTGCTGGGCGCGCAGAACCTGAAGGAAGGCGAACTGCTGCGCACGTTCAGCATCCAGGACACCGGCGGCACCGCCAAGACCATCGCGCACGGCATCAAGATCATCGAAGAAATGCTGCCGCACGCCAACAAGGTGTCGCGGCAACCGGTGCCGGCGTCCCACATCACGATCGGCCTGCAGTGCGGCGGCTCGGATGGCTACTCGGGCATCACCGCCAATCCCGCGCTGGGTGCGGCGGTCGACCTGCTGGTGCGCCACGGCGGCACGGCAATCCTGTCGGAAACGCCCGAGATCTACGGGGCCGAACATCTGCTGACCCGGCGCGCGGTGGCCCGCGAGGTGGGCGAGAAACTGGTGTCGCGGATCAAGTGGTGGGAGGACTACACCACCCGCGAAAAAGGCGAGATGAACAACAACCCGTCGCCGGGCAATAAGGCCGGCGGCCTGACCACCATCCTCGAAAAATCGCTCGGTGCGGTGGCCAAGGGCGGCACCACCAATCTGGTCGCTGTCTACGAATACGCCGAGACCGTAACGGAGCACGGCTTCGTCTACATGGACACGCCGGGCTACGATCCGGTATCCGCCACCGGGCAGGTGGCCGGTGGCGCCAACATGGTCGTGTTCACGACCGGTCGCGGCTCCGCGTATGGCTGCGCGCCCGCGCCGTCGCTCAAGCTGTCCACGAACACGCCGCTGTGGATCAAGCAGGAAGAGGACATCGATTTGAACTGTGGCGAGATCGCGGACGGCAATGCCTCGGTGGAGGGTTTGGGCGAGCGCCTTTTCCAGATGATCCTGGCCACCGCGTCGGGCACCAAATCCAAAAGCGAGAAGCACGGCTACGGACAAAGCGAGTTCGTACCGTGGTACCTCGGCGCGGTGATGTAAAGGCATGGAATTGCAGGAAACACGCTGGGCAAACGAACGAAGTTCGGGCACCGCGCGGTCGGGTTGACACTCGTCCGCAGGCCCCGTAGGCTGGTCACGGGCTGCAGTGAACAAGACGGCGTGCGCCGCGTCACGCAGCATCAACATCAACGGAGGAATGGCATGAATCTGTTCAAGAAAATTGCGCTTGCGATCGTCGCGGTGGGCGTCTTTGCCACCCCGGCCGCGGCCCAGGAAAAACTCACCGTCTGGTGGGTCAAGGGCTTCTATAAATCGGAAGACGATGCGCTGTTCGAGGCCATCAAGAAATTCGAAACCAAGACCGGAGTCAAGGTCGACCTGTCGCAGTACCCGGTGCAGGACATGATCCCGAAGACGGTGGCGGCACTCGATGCCGGCACGCCGCCTGACGTGGCTTACGCCGACGTCTATGACTTCCAGGTCACCGGCAAGTGGGCGTTCGACGGCAAGCTTGCCGACATC
>JANMCS010000506.1:0-5130 GCA_031361405.1 Betaproteobacteria bacterium | reverse complement strand
GGGTCACTTTCCCCAGGGACCACCCCTGCGGCTTTGGGGGGGGCTGGACTACGGTCCACACCCCGCGGGTGGGATTTTTTTCCCCCGCGCCCGACTTGGGGCGCCCGCCGTGCCCCCCGCCCCCGGGGGGCCCCGACGCGGAAGCCCACGGTCGCGGGGACGATGCCGACCTCGCCGGCTTGCGCGAATATCAACGCGGCGATCCGCCGCAACGCATCGCGTGGAAAGCGGTCGCGCGTGGCGCCGGGTGGTTCAGCAAGGAATTCGACGGCGCCGGCGGCGGCGGGCCGCTGATGCTGTCGTGGACCAGCCTGCCGCCTGCGCTGGCCGCGGAGGCGCGCCTGTCGCGGCTTACCGCGTGGGTGCTGGCGGCCGAACGCGCGGCGCGCCCGTTTGCCCTGGCAATTCCCGGCACGATGCTCCCGCCGCAACAGGGACGCGATCACCGCCGGGCCGCGCTGACGGCGTTGGCGCTCTTCGACCTGCGGCGCGGATGATGTGGCCACGCAGCGGGTCACGCCAGCGCAGCGTAGCGACGCCGAAGGTGCCGCTGAATGCCACGCAAACGCGCTGCATCGGCGCCCTGTTGCTCGCCGCGCAATTGCCGCAGGCGCCGCACCTGCCGATCTGGGTTGCGGCGGCGGGTACCCTGCTGGTGGTGCTGCGCTTCGCGCTGCTGCGCCGTGATCGCGCGCGTCCGCTGGCCTCGCCCGCGCGAATTCCATCGTGGGCGCTCGTGCTCTTTGCAGTGGCGGCCGCCTTTGCCGTGCGCTCGTCGTTTGGCTACCTCGTCGGTCGCGATCCGTCGGTGGCATTCCTGTTCATCCTGGTCGCGATCAAGTTTCTCGAAACGCGCTCGCGCCGCGACGGCACGTTGCTGGTCTGCCTGTCCTGTTTCCTGCTGATCACGCCGTTCTTCTACAGCCAGACGATCTTCGCGGCCGTTGCCGCGATTCCCGCGGTGCTGCTTACCGGCGTCACGCTCGATGTGCTGGCTGCCGACGGGCGCAACGGCGCGCCACCGTTTGCCTGGCGTGGCGCGCTGAAACGCAGCGGCATCCTCATCCTGCAAGGGCTTCCGGTGGCCGCGCTGCTGTTCGTTCTGTTTCCGCGGCTCGCCGCGCCGCTATGGGGTCTGCCCACCGATTTCGGCGCGCAGACAGGGCTGTCCGACTCGATGGCGCCGGGCCAGATCAGCGAGCTATCGCTGTCCGACGCCGTGGCCTTTCGCGTCGACTTCGAAGGCGCACCGCCACCGGTGGCCACACGCTATTGGCGCGGGCCGGTGTTTTCGCGCTTCGACGGGCGCACCTGGACGCCCGGCCTGATCCAGATGGGCGGCGAACTCACGCCCTACGACGCGCCCGCGATCGCGTACACGGTCACGCTCGAACCCAACTTCCGGCCGTGGCTCTTTGCGCTCGACCTGCCGGCAGCGCTGCCCCGGCTTGCCGCGGGCGGACCGTCCGGTGTGACGGCGTTGCTTACGCGCGACCAGCAACTGCTGCTGCGCGCGCCAGTCACCGAATCGCTGCGCTACACGCAGTTGTCGATCCTGCGCGCGTCCTTTCCCGCCGACGTCAGCGATGGCCCGCAGAATCTTGCCCTTGGCCGCGGCAATGTCCGCACACTTGAATTTGCGCGCGAACTGCATGAGCAGCATCCCGATCCCGCGGAATACATTCACGCCGTGCTCGACTGGTTCAACCGGGAATCGTTCGTCTACACGCTGGCACCTCCGTTTCTCGAGCGCGATCCGGTGGACCTCTTTCTCTTCGGTGCGCGGCGTGGCTTCTGCGAACACTACGCCAGCGCGTTCGTGTTGCTGCTGCGTGCAGCCGGCATCCCGGCGCGTGTGGTCACGGGCTACCAGGGCGGCGCGATGAATCCGCAAGGCGGCTACCTGATCGTGCGCCAGTCGGATGCCCACGCGTGGGCCGAGGCGATGGTGGACGGCGCGTGGCGCCGCTTCGATCCCACCGCAGCGGTGGCGCCATCGCGCATCGAACTGGGACTGGGGGGCGCTCTGCCGCCAGGCGAACGGGTGCCTTTCCTGGCGCGGATGGACAGCACGTGGATGCGCGACGTACGCCTCTC
This sequence comes from Betaproteobacteria bacterium, assembly GCA_031361405.1. Classification (GTDB taxonomy): domain Bacteria; phylum Pseudomonadota; class Gammaproteobacteria; order Burkholderiales; family Casimicrobiaceae; genus VBCG01. Next base: position 3,033 of record JANMCS010000506.1, on the reverse strand, counting down.
GTGGGATGCGTTCAATCACGACTGGCGGCGCAATGTCGTCGGCTTCAACTACGATCGCCAGCGCGCCGCATGGCGCGAGATGAAACTCGACCGTTTCGCCGCATGGCAGATCATGGTCGGGTTGGCCGCCGTCGTGTTCGCGTGGGGCGCGCTGGTGATCGGCTGGCTGATGTGGAAGCGCCGGCGCCAGGAGCGCGCGCTGGTGTTGTGGGACGATCTCAATCGGCGCCTTGCGCGTGCCGGCCTGCCGCGCCAGCCCCACGAAGGGCCGCTGGCCTTCGCCGATCGCGCGGCCGCGCGCTGGCCACAGTTTGCCATCGCCTTCGCGGCGATCGGCGAGTCGTACGCATCGCTGCGCTACGGGGCGCCGGGCGCCGCGCGCGAGCGCGAAGCGCTGCTCACAACGCTGGAACGCGCCATCGAGGTGCTGCCGGCACCCGTGGCGCTGCGCAATGCCTCCGAGACCTCGAACCATTAGAACAAGTCGTCGCGGGCGTAGCCCCGCCGCGCGAGTTCCTCGCGCAGCCGCTGCAATGCCTCGCCCTGGATCTGCCGGACGCGTTCGCGCGTGACGTGCAACTCGGCGGCCAGCGCTTCGAGCGTGGCAACCTCGCATCCATTCAATCCATAGCGACGCTCGATGACCAGGCGTTGCCGTGGATTGAGTTCAGTGAGCCAGTCGGCCACCGACGCTTCGATGGCGCTGTCATGCAGCAGGATTTCCGGCGCGCGCGACTCGTCGTCGGCCACGCTGTCGGCAATCGTGAAACCCGAGTCCCCGGGGACGGGCGCATCGAGCGACAGCATCTGTTCCTGGTGGCGCAGCAGCCGTTCCACGTCGGCGCGAGGCTTGCCCAGCAGGTGGGCAACATCGTCGAGCGACGGGTCGCGTCCATCCAGAGGCGCATGCGTTTCAAGGTGCCGCAGCGCCCGCAACACGACGTTCAATTCCTTGACCACATGCGCCGGCAGCCGGATGGTTCGCGCCTGGTTCATGATCGCGCGCTCGATGGACTGGCGCACCCACCACGTGGCGTAGGTCGAGAAGCGAAAGCCGCGCTCGGGATCGAATTTCTCCAGTGCGTGGATCAGCCCGAGATTGCCTTCCTCGATCAAGTCGGGCAGCGCGAGACCACGGTGGAGGTAATGCCGAGCAATGCTGACGACGAGGCGCAGGTTACATTCGATCATCACCTGGCGCGACGCGAAGTCGCCCGCCCGCGCCGCGCGGGCGCGACTTAATTCCTCAGCCGGCGTCAGCAGCGCGTGCTGGCCGACATCGTTGAGGTACAGCTGCGTGAGATCGGTGACGAAATCACCGGACAAGCCGCGCGGCGGTTCGTCGAGCGGGAGCTGCCCCGAACAGCGATCGGGGTGCGGCAGCGCCGCGTCCGGTGGCGGCTGTTCGACCGTTGGCGTGCGCTTGATGGCAACCATGCGGGCGTGATGCGTGGCCGGGTAAAGAGTTGTCAGGCGGGCGGCAGGAAGCGGGCGGGATCCATCGGCTTCCCGAGCCGCCTGATCTCGAAGTGCAACTTCACTTCAGTGGTATCGGTGTTGCCCATCTCCGCGATCTTCTGCCCGCGGGTGACGGCCTGGCCTTCCTTCACCAGGATCTCCCGATTGTGGGCGTACGCGGAAAGGTAGGTTTTGTTGTGCTTGATGATGATGAGCTTGCCATAGCCGCGCAGGCCGGTGCCCGCGTAGACGACGGTGCCCGCGGCGCTGGCCAGCACCGGCGTGCCTGCTGCGCCGGCGATGTCGATGCCCTTGAGATTGGCGGTTTCCGAGAAATTGCCGACTATCCTGCCCCTGGCCGGCCATACCCAGTCCACCTTGTTGTCGTCATCCGCATCGACTGCGGCATTGCGCGGCAATTCCGGCTTGGACTCGACATTGGCCACCGGCGGCGCGACGGCCACGACCTCGGCCGCCGGTCCTTTCGCCACGTCGCGCACGGCGTGTTCCGAGTACGGCTCCTTCACCGCCTTGGGGGAGGACTTGAAGTTGTCGCTGTTACGCGTGCCCGCTGGCGCAGTCGCGATCACCCCCGGCGCCTTGCTCTCGGTGACCGCGGGTGCGGGCTTCAGTGGGGTGATCACCACACCCGTCGGGGTCGTGGTGGGTCCATTGTCACCCGGCGCTTTCAGCTGCAGCACCTGGCCCACCCGGATCAGGTTGATATTCTCGAGATTGTTCCACGCCGCAAGTTCGCGGTAGTCGAGGCCGTGATCGAGCGCGATCTGATAGAGCGTATCGCCGCGCTTCACCGTGTAGGTGGAAGGCCGCCAGTCGGCTTCGGTACCCGTCGTCGCCGCCGGTGCGCTCGGTGCGGTGGCGGCCGGCACACCCGATGGCGGCCGCGGCGGTGTCGCGGCGCGATCCTCGACCGGCGCGCGCGTGCGCGACGCGCAGCCGGCCACGAGCGCCGCCAGCAGGACGACGGCCAGCCAGCGCCAGGGCGCAGGCCATTGCGCAACCATGTTACGAAGATGAGGCATCAGCAATCGACCGCGGGAAGAGCCCGAACGTTCACGCAAGCCCGGACAGGAGCGGCACAAATCTTACCGCATCGAACGTTTGCTCCTTGAGTCCCGTGGCGGCCAGTTCAAGCACGGTCAGCCGTTGCACGCCGCGTTCGTCGGCTGCCTGCGCGAGCGGCAGCACCATGCGCCCTCCCGGCTGCAGGTACCGCAGCAGCGCCGTTGGCACGTGCGTGGCCGCCGCGGTGACGATGATCGCGTCGACCGCCAGCGCCTCGCCCAGGTCGTGGCTGCCGTCGCCATGCTTCAACGAAACGTTCTTCAGCTTGAGCGACTGCAGGTGCCGGCGCGCCTTGGTGACCAGCGCGCCGATGCGCTCAACGCTGTAGACATGCCGCGCGATGCCCGCGAGCACGGCCGTCTGGTAGCCGCAGCCGGTGCCGATTTCGAGAACGTCGTTCAAGTCGCGCCCATTGCGGGCGAGTTCGGTCATGCGCGCCACGACCCAGGGCTGCGAAATGGTCTGGCCATGCCCGATCGGCAGCGGCAC